>NZ_JBSFHW010000014.1:0-203235 GCF_053597275.1 Streptomyces sp. NPDC001492
CGGCGGAGATGGGGGGGTCCCCCCCGCGCCCCCAGTTCCCGTCCCGACCGGGGGGCCGGCCCCCGGACCCCCGCTCCTCAAACGCCGGAGGGGCTGAGTTTTTGGCGGAGGGGCTGATTTTTCGCCGGCCGGGGTCTGATCTTTTCAGCCCGTCCGGCGTTTGGGGACGAGGCCGTTCAGGCCGAAAGGGGGGTCTGGGGGCGGCAGCCCCCCGGGTCGGGACGGGAAGGGGCGGCGGGGGCGAGAACATTCGTAGGTTCCACCGAATGCACCCGTGGCGCTGGCCTGCACGAATCGCCAGTAGAATCCGTACACGTGACTTCCGCTCCCGCCAAGCCCCGCATCCCGAACGTCCTCGCCGGACGCTACGCCTCCGCCGAGCTCGCCACGCTCTGGTCGCCCGAGCAGAAGGTGAAGCTGGAGCGGCAGCTCTGGCTCGCCGTACTCAAGGCCCAGAAGGACCTCGGCATCGAGGTGCCGGACACGGCGATCGCCGACTACGAGCGGGTCCTCGACACCGTCGACCTGGCCTCCATCGCCGAGCGCGAGAAGGTCACGCGGCACGACGTGAAGGCGCGGATCGAGGAGTTCAACGACCTCGCAGGGCACGAGCACGTGCACAAGGGCATGACCTCCCGCGACCTCACCGAGAACGTCGAGCAGCTGCAGATCCGGCTCTCGCTGGAGCTGATGCGCGACCGCACGGTGGCGGTCCTGGCCCGCCTGGGCAAGCTGGCGGGCGAGTACGGCGAGCTGGTCATGGCCGGCCGCTCCCACAATGTGGCGGCGCAGGCCACCACCCTCGGCAAGCGCTTCGCGACCGCCGCCGACGAGCTGCTCGTCGCGTACGGCCGGGTGGAGGAGCTCCTCGGCCGCTACCCCCTGCGTGGCATCAAGGGCCCGGTCGGCACGGCGCAGGACATGCTCGATCTGCTCGGCGGTGACGCGGGCAAGCTGGCCGACCTGGAGAACCGGATCGCCCAGCACCTCGGCTTCTCGCAGGCGTTCACCTCGGTCGGCCAGGTCTACCCGCGCTCCCTCGACTACGAGGTCGTCACCGCGCTGGTGCAGCTGGCGGCGGCCCCTTCCTCGCTCGCGAAGACGATCCGTCTGATGGCCGGGCACGAGCTGGTGACCGAGGGCTTCAAGCCGGGCCAGGTCGGCTCCTCGGCGATGCCGCACAAGATGAACACCCGCTCCTGCGAGCGCGTCAACGGCCTGATGGTCATCCTGCGCGGCTATGCGTCGATGACCGGCGAGCTGGCCGGCGACCAGTGGAACGAGGGCGACGTGTCCTGCTCGGTGGTGCGCCGGGTCGCGCTGCCGGACGCGTTCTTCGCGCTGGACGGTCTGCTGGAGACGTTCCTGACCGTGCTGGACGAGTTCGGTGCCTTCCCGGCGGTCGTGGCCCGTGAGCTGGACCGCTACCTTCCCTTCCTGGCCACGACCAAGGTGCTGATGGGTGCGGTGCGCGCGGGAGTGGGCCGTGAGGTGGCGCACGAGGCCATCAAGGAGAACGCCGTCGCCTCCGCCCTCGCGATGCGCGAGCAGGGCGCGGAGCGCAACGAGCTCCTCGACAAGCTGGCCGCCGACGAGCGCATCCCGCTCGACCGTGGGCAGCTGGACGCGCTGATGGCGGACAAGCTGTCCTTCACGGGCGCCGCAGCCGACCAGGTCGGCGTCGTCGTCGGCCGCATCGAGGAGATCGTCAAGCAGCACCCGGAGGCGGCGGGCTACACGCCGGGGGCGATCCTCTGACCCGCTTCACCGCGGCGGACCTGGAGGCCGCCCGCGACCGCCTCGTCCCGGACGTGGTCGCGGACGGCCTTTCTGTACTCTTTTGCGGCATAAATCCCGGCCTCATGACGGCGGCCACGGGACATCACTTCGCCCGCCCCGGCAACCGCTTCTGGCCGGTGCTGCACCGGTCGGGCTTCACGCCCAGGCTCATGAAGCCGTCGGAGCAGGGCGAGTTGCTGTCGTACGGGCTGGGCATCACGAACGTCGTGGCCAGGGCGACGGCGCGGGCCGACGAGCTCGGTCCGCGGGAGTACCGCGAGGGCGGGCGGCTGCTGGCGCTGAAGGTGGCACGGCTGCGGCCGCGCTGGCTGGCGGTGGTGGGAGTCACCGCGTACCGGGCGGCGTTCGACGACCGCAGGGCCCAGGTGGGGCCGCAGGAGCGGACGTTCGGCCGGACGCGGGTGTGGGTGCTGCCGAATCCGAGCGGGCTGAACGCGCACTGGACGGTGGAGACGATGGTGGAGGAGTTCGCGCGCTTGAAGGCGGCGGCGGGCTCCTGAAGCTCAGACGGGGTCTATGTCCGAGGCAACGGCGAGCAGGCGGGCCTCCTCGGTTTCACCCCGATCGGCGATCCCGAGGGCGATCCAGCGTTCGGTGCCGGGCAGCTGCCACAGGTTCAGCTGCTGCGTGAGGATGCTCGTCGCCAGCCAGGGTTCCGGTATGTCCTCGCCGCGATCGATGCGCACGCGGAGCGTGGGCATGCCCCATGGGTGGTGCTGCTCGCCCCAACGGGCGTTCAGCACCTGGGAGATCCACTCTCCGAGCACATGCACGTCGTCCACGTCCACTAACCGCACGATGCGGTAACCGGATCCCGCCAGGAACAGATCCGACCCGATGTACTCCGCGGAGAGATCCGCGGTGCACAGCGCATCGATCGTGGCGAGGTGCTTGTCCATGTCCATGTGATCCAGTATTGCGGCCGCCACTGACAATTGGCGGCGCGTCATCCGCCTTCAGCCGTCAGGCATCGCGCCGCCGCAGGCTCCACGCCCCCGCGAGCAGCGCGGCCGCCGTCCAAAGCCCCGTCACCGCAAGCCCGGTCCACGGGCCGAGGGCGCCGTCCCACCTCCCGTGGAACACCACCTGCCCCGCCCGGTCCGGCAGGACGTCCGCCACGGAACCGGACATGTCCCCGATGACGAAGGACACCATGAGCAGGAACGGGATCAGGATGCTCAGCGTGGCGACACCGCTGCGCAGCACGGCTGTCAGGCCTGCCGCGAGCAGCGCCATCAACGTCAGATAGAGGGCGCAGCCGACGACTCCCCGCAGTTCCTCGCCCCAGGTCAGCCCGTCCGCCTTCGTCCCGAGCACCGCCCTGCCGGCAGCGAGGCTCGCTCCTCCCGTCGCCAGACCCACCCCGAGCACGGGCACGGCGATCGCCACCGCCTTGGCGACGAACCACCGGCCTCGCCGCGGCACCGCGGCCAACGTGACGCGCAGGGCGCCGCCCCGGAACTCGGACGACACGGCGGTCGTACCGAAGGCGATCGCCGCGATCTGCCCGAAACTGACGCCGAAGAACACCGAGAACAGCGGGTCGAAGTCCGCTCCATCGCTGTCGCTTGCGGCGAGCGCCGAGAACGCGGCGGTGGCGAGCAGGACCGCGGCCAGACTGCCGAGCAGCGAGCGCAGTGTGCGGATCTTGAGCCACTCCGAGTGGAGCAAGGGCGTGCATTCCATGGTCAGGCCTCCTGGTGCTGTGCGGTGAACTCGGTTTCTGCGCCGGTCAGGTCCAGATAGGCCTGCTCCAACGTGCCCTCTTCCGCCGCCAGTTCGAGCAGCGGCACACCGGCGGCGGAGGCGAGGCGACCGATGTCGTCCACGCGTGCGTGGTCCACGATCCAGCGCCCGTCCTCGTGCTCGACGGCGTCGTGGCCGTGCCGGGCGAGCGCGCTCTTGAGTGCCGTGGGGTCCGTCGTCCGGATCCGCACGCGTGGCCGCACGCGCGCGTCGATGAAGTCCCGCATCGGGCTGTCGGCCAGCAGGCGTCCGCGTCCCAGGACGACGAGGTGGTCGGCGAAGGACGCGGTCTCGGTCATGAGATGGCTGGAGACCAGGACCGTACGGCCCTCGCCCGCGAGCCGGCGCAGCAAGGCGCGGATCCAGATGATGCCTTCGGGGTCGAGGCCGTTGGAGGGTTCGTCGAGCATGACCACCTGGGGCTCGCCCAGCAGCGCGGCGGCGATGCCCAGGCGCTGGCGCATGCCGAGGGAGTACGTCTTCACGCGGCGTCGCGCCACCGATGCGAGCCCGGTCTCCGCGAGCACCTCGTCGACGCGGCGCCGCGGGATGCGGTTGCTCGCCGCCAGTATGCGCAGGTGGTCGCGGCCGGTGCGGGAGCCGTGCGCGGCCCGGGCGTCGAGCAGGGCGCCGACGTGGCGCAGCGGTTCGTGCAGCGCGGCGTAGGGGCGGGCACCGATCGTGGCGGAGCCGGAGGTGGGCCGGTCGAGGCCGAGGACGAGCCGCATGGTGGTGGACTTTCCGGCGCCGTTGGGGCCGAGGAAGCCGGTGACACGGCCGGGGCGGACGCTGAAGGTCAGGTCGTCCACGGCACGCACGCTGCCGTACTCCTTGGTGAGGTTCTGGACGTCGATGCTGGTCATGGCAGCAGCGTCGCCGCTCGGGCGGGGTGTTCTCCTCCCCCGCCGGTGGAGAGCGGCTCCCCCACGCGGGGGAGGTCCGTTGTCAGTGGCGGCTGGCACGATGACGAAATGGCCCGCCTTCTGCGCCCGTTGCTCCGGGGGACGACGTACACACGCCTGCTGCACCTGTGGGTGCCGATGCTCGTCGTGAGCGTGTGGCTGTTCATCGACATGTCGACGCCCTGGGTGCCTGCGGCCGTCCTGGTCCCGGTCGGGCTCATCCCTGCCGTGCGCATGGGCGAGGGCGTGCAGGCGCGGCTGCTGCTGACGCCGGGCGAGCAGGATTCGGGCATCTCCGTGAACCCGTCCGCGACCTGGCGGGACCGGCTGCGCACCGTGCTGTGGCTCGAGGTGCGGATGGGGCTGGGCGCAGTGGCGACGGCGAGCTGCGTCTGGCTGCCGGCGCTGGTCTACGAGCTGGTCCGCGTCGCGCTCGGACACGCACCGGACGCCACCATCCCCGTACTGCGCGAGGCCCAACCGCACTGGGTGTACGCCCTGTTGGTGCCGTTGCCGCTGCTCGCGCTGTACGGGGTCGTGGTCGGCCTGGGCGAGCTGATCACCGCGATCGCCCGCCGGCTTCTGGGCCCGTCCACGGCCGAGCGTCTCGCGGCCCTGGAGGAGCGCACGGATCAGCTCCTGGAGCGCAACCGCATCGCCCGCGAGCTGCACGACTCCATCGGCCATGCCCTGACGGTGGCGGTCGTGCAGGCGGGCGCGGCCCGCGCGGCGGGCGACCCCGAGTTCACCGACCGGGCCCTGGGGGCCATCGAGGACACCGGGCGCGCCGCCCTGGAGGACCTGGAGCGCGTGCTCGCTGTGCTGCGCGAGGCGGAGCGGCCGGTGAGCAGCCGTCCGACGCTGGCCGAGGCGGACCGGCTCCTGGAGTCCGCGCGCGCATCCGGCGCGAAGATCGACATGGAGGTGTCCGGAGCGCTGGAGTCGATACCCGGCCCGGTCTCACGGGAGGGCTATCGCATCCTCCAGGAGGCCCTGACCAATGTGCTCCGGCACGCGGGATCCGTCCCCGTGCACGTCCGTGTCGACGTCACGGACAGCGCGCTCGCCCTGGAAGTGCGCAATCCGCTGACCGCCGACATACCCGGGCCCGGACGGGGCAGCGGGTTGCGCGGCATAAGGGAGCGCGCGGCGCTGCTCGGCGGCCGCGCGCGAACCGGACCGGA
Source organism: Streptomyces sp. NPDC001492 (assembly GCF_053597275.1). NCBI lineage: Bacteria > Bacillati > Actinomycetota > Actinomycetes > Kitasatosporales > Streptomycetaceae > Streptomyces > Streptomyces sp. NPDC001492. The sequence goes on from NZ_JBSFHW010000014.1 coordinate 5,633, forward strand.
CGAGGGCGACTGGCAGGTACATGTAGAGCTGCCGTTGAGTTGATCTAGGCTGGCCGGATGCCGGTGACCGTTCTCCTCGTCGACGACGAACCCCTCGTACGCGCCGGTCTGCGGGCCGTCCTGGAGGCACAGCCCGACATCGAGGTCGTGGGGGAGGCAGCCGACGGGGCAGCTGTGATCCCACTCGTGCGGCAGCTGCGACCGGACGTGGTCGCCATGGACGTACGGATGCCGCTGATGGACGGCATCGAGGCCACGCGTGCGGTGCTGCGGACGGTCGACGATCCGCCGAAGATCCTCGTCGTGACGACGTTCGAGAACGACGAGTACGTGTACGAGGCACTGCGGGCGGGCGCCGACGGGTTCCTGCTGAAGCGGGCCCGTCCGGCCGAGATCGTGCACGCGGTGCGCCTGGTCGCCGAGGGCGAGTCGCTGCTGTTCCCCGCGTCGGTACGGCAGTTGGCCGCCGATTACGGCGACAGTGGCGGGAACCGCGCCGCCCGCGCAGCGATGGAGCGGGCCCGCCTGACCGAACGGGAGGCCGAGGTGCTTCGGCTGATGGCCCGGGGCCTGTCCAACGCCGAGATCGCCACCCGCCTGATCGTCGGCACGGAGACGGTGAAGTCCCACGTCAGCGCCGTACTGGCCAAGCTGGGGGCCCGGGACCGCACCCAGGCGGTGATCGCAGCGTACGAGTCCGGTTTCGTGGCGCCAGGGTGAACGGCAGCGCGCCCCCAAACGGGCGCGGGGCTGTGACATCAGCGGCTCCGCCACGGGGCGCGACCAGCCACGACGGCGCGACAGACAAAAGACGCCCCAGCGCGGCACCACCAAGCGGCCCAACCCGGCGGAGCGACCCGGTACGATCCGGCCAACACGCGCACGAGCTGGGAGGACGGGACGTTGGGGCGGCTGACCGGCGGGGATCCCTCGCTGCTGCGAAGGATCAACTCCGCGGTGGTGCTGCATGCGCTGCGTGCCACGGACGCGGCGACACTGACGGAGATCACCCGGGTGACCGGGCTGTCCCGGCCGACCGTCGAGGGCGTCGTCGAGGGCCTCATCGAGGCGGGCTATGTCGTCGAGAAGGCGGCGGACGAGAGCGAGGTGCGACGTCAGGGGCGGCCTGCGCGGCGCTTCCGGTTCCGGGCCGAGGCCGGGCATCTGCTGGGCCTTGACATCGGCTCCCACCGGGTTGCCGCGCTCCTCGCCGATCTGGACGGGCGGGTGCTCGGCTCGGTCGCCAAGGACGTCGACGAGACCGCTCCGGCCGACGAGCGCCTGGAGCGGCTGCGCACCGCGGTGGCCGAGCTGCTGCGCCGCGCCGGGGTCGCACGCGACTCGCTGCGGGCCGTGGGGGTCGCCTCCCCCGGCATCGTCGAGGCCGACGGCACGGTGCGGCTGTGCGCGGCGCTGCCCGAGTGGACGGGGCTGCGTCTCGGCGAGCGGCTGAGCCGGTCCTTCAAGTGCCCGGTGCTGGTCGAGAACGACGCCAACGCCGCGGCCGTCGCCGAGCACTGGAAGGGCGCGGCGACCGAGTCCGACGACGTGGTGTTCGTGCTGGCCGGGCTGAGTCCCGGAGCCGGTTCGCTGATCGGCGGGCAGCTGCACCGCGGATACGGCGGGGCGGCCGGCGAGATCGGCGCGCTGCATCTGCTGGGCCGCGAGGTGACCCCGGAGACGCTGCTGTCCACCACGGACGAGCCGCTGCACCCCCTCGACGAACAGGCCGTCGCCGAGGTCTTCGCGCAGGCCCGCGAGGGCGACCAGCGGGCCCGCGCGGCCGTCGACCGCTTCATCCAGCGGCTGGTCCACGACGTGGCCGCCCTGGTCCTGGCGCTCGACCCGGAACTCGTCGTCGTCGGCGGCTGGGCGGCCGGTCTGGACGGCGTCCTTGCGCCCCTGCGCCGCGAGTTGGCGCGCTACTGCCTGCGCCCGCCGAAGGTGGCGCTGTCGCTGCTGGGCGAGGCGGCGGTGGCGACGGGCGCGCTGCGGCTCGCCCTGGACCACGTGGAGGAGCAGCTGTTCGCGGTCGAGGGCACGGTGACGGGACGGCGCTGAGCCGGCGGCGCCGCAACGCGCTGTGCCCCGGAGAGTTCCGGGGCACAGCAGGTCGGTCGGGACCGGGGCTCAGGAGGCCTGGCGCTCGGGCCCCTGGTGGATCTCCACGCCGCCCGAGTCGCCGAAGGTCAGACGGCAGGTGTCCGCACGGTAGGTGGCGACGGAGAGCGCCGCGGTGCGGCCCTCGGCGAGGAAGCGGGTGGTGACCACGAGGACGGGCGCCCCGGGGAGGCGGTCCAGTTCCTTGGCGTCGTCCGCGCGGGCGGAGCCCAGCTCGACGGCGCTCTCCCGGCCCTCCAGCTCAAGGCGCTGCAGCTCGCGCAGCACGGCACGCGCGCGTGCCGGTCCGGACGGCGCGTCTATGGCGGAGAGCTCGGGCACCGACGACTCCGGGACGTAGAGCAGCTCCGCGGCGACGGGCTGGCCCTGGGAGACGCGGGAGCGGCGCACCGTGTACACGGTGTCCTCCGGGCCCGTCTCCAGCGCGGCGGCGACGGACGCCGGCGGGGCCGCGGGCATGCAGTCGACGGCCTGCCAGACGTCCCCGGAGGCCCCCGGCCAGGCGTGCTGCTCGGTGCCGACCGCGACGCCCACGCGCGGCGGGGCGACGGTCGTCCCGACACCGCGGCGGCGCTGCAGCCTGCCTTCCAGTTCGAGCTGCTCCAGGGCCTGGCGGAGCGTGGCGCGCGCGACGCCGAAGCGGGCGGCCAGATCGCGTTCGTTGGGCAGGATCTCGCCCACGGAGAACTCGGAGTCCAATGCCTCACTGAGCACGGTCCTGAGATGCCAGTACTTCGGTTCCGGCACCGATTCCAACTGCGTGGTCCCCACCCTGTCCTCCGCAATCGCCGTGGTCCGGCGGCGTTTTAGCGCCCTTGTTTATTAAAGGTTGTTGCACTTATCTGCGACCATAGGGCGGCCCAAACCCTTGGTCAAGACCAATCCTCGATCCCATGGGCGCGACACAGGGCGCTCGCCGCACAGGGTTCACAAGGTGTTCGTACGGGACCGTCCTCGGCGCCTACGCGGAGGCCAGCGAGAGCAGCTTGTCCGGGTTGCGAATGATGTAGAGCGACTGGATGCGCCCCTCGAAGACGTCCACCTGGAAGACACTGTCCGGCTTGCCCGCCGACAGCACGACGGCCGCGAGGCCGCCGTTGAGCTCCATGAACCGGAAGGACTGGTCCGGCACGCCCTTCTGGGCGACCCCGACGAGGAAGCGGCCCACCTTGTCGGCGCTCTCCAGGACCCGCAACGGCGCCCTCGATTTGCCGCCGCTGTCACCCACCAGCCGTACGTCGGGCGCGAGCAGCGCCATGAGCCCTTCCAGGTCCCCCTCCGCCGCGGCGGCGAGGAACCGCTCGGTCAGTTCACGGCGCCGGCCGGGGTCGACCTCGTAGCGCGGCCGCCGCTCCTCGACATGCTTGCGGGCCCGCCCGGCGAGCTGGCGCACCGCCGCCTCACCGCGGTCGAGCATCACGGCGATGTCGGCGTACGGGTAGCCGAAGGCCTCGCGGAGCACGAACACCGCCCGCTCCAGGGGCGACAGCGACTCCAGGACGACGAGGACGGCGAGCGAGACGGAGTCGGCGAGCACGGCCCGTTCGGCCGTGTCCGGGACGGCGTCCCCGAAGTCGGTCGCATAGGGCTCGGGCAGCCACGGGCCGACATACGTCTCGCCCCGCGCCTTGATCTGGCGCAGCCGGTCGATGGCGAGGCGGGTGGTGATGCGCACCAGGTAGCCGCGCGGTTCGCGCACCTCGCTGCGGTCGGCGCCGGACCAGCGCAGCCAGGCCTCCTGGACGACGTCCTCCGCGTCGGCCACCCGCCCGAGCATGCGGTAGGCGACCCCCAGCAGGACGGGGCGGTGCGCTTCGAAGACGTCGGTCTCGGTGTCGGTGGTCACGGTCCCATCCCATGCGACGCGTCCGGGCATGTCCAGGAGAAATCCGCGTGTCCCGGAGCAGAATGACCGCGGGCCCGCCGGCGGTCGGCGGCCGGACTTCGGAGGTGACCATGCGGTACGCGGTTCTGGGCACGGGTGACGTCGGCCGCACGCTCGGCGGCAGGCTGGCACAGCTGGGCCACGAGGTGACACTGGGCTCACGCACAAAGGACAATCCCGCGGCCCTGGAGTGGGCGCGCAGCGCGGGCCCACAGGCACGGGCCGGCACCTTCGCCGAGGCGGCCTCGTCCGCCGAGGTGGTGGTGGTCGCCGTCGGCGGGCGGGTGGCGCTCGCCGCGCTGGAGGCGGCCGGGGCGGCGAATCTGGACGGGAAGGTCGTCGTCGACGTCTCCAACCCGATGGCGTTCGAGGACGGGGAGGTGCGGCTGTCCCCCGTGGAGTCGGACAGCGTGGGCGAGCAGATCCAGCGCGCCTTTCCGCACGCGCGCGTGGTGAAGACGCTCAACACGGTCAACTGCAAGGTGATGGTCGATCCCGCGCTGGTGCCGGGCGAGCACCAGGTCTTCGTGTGCGGTGCAGACGCGGAGGCCAAGGAGCAGGTCAGGGGCATGCTCGGGGAGTTCGGGTGGCCGCCGCACCGGGTGCTCGACCTGGGCGGCATCCGGTCGGCACGCAGTGTGGAGATGCTGCTGCCGCTGTGGCTCGATCTCTTCCGGCATCTCGGGCATGCGGAGTTCAACCTGGAGGTGCGCAGGGGTCATTGAAGGCCGTCCGGCCGGGTGGTCGGCCACCGCCAGGGGCTACCCGTCGGTAGCAATTGCTGACAAGCTGTCTACACGGCGTCCGCCGGCGAGCCCAGACGAGGAGCACCCCCATGTCCGCCACCGTCTCCTTCAAGGTCCCCACCCCCAGCGGCCCACAGGCCGTGACCGTCTCCTACGCGCGCGTAGGCCGCGGCGAACCGCTGCTCCTGCTGCACGGCATCGGTCACCACCGGCAGGCCTGGGACCCGGTGGTGGACATCCTGGCGACCGAGCGCGACGTGATCGCCGTGGATCTGCCCGGCTTCGGCCTCTCCCCGGCCCTGCCGGACGGGCTCGCCTACGACCTGCCCACGACGACGGCCGTCTTCGGCGCGTTCTGCGAGGCGCTGGAGCTCGACCGTCCGCATGTGGCGGGCAACTCGCTCGGCGGTCTGCTCGCCCTGGAACTCGGCCGCGAGCAGCTCGTGCGGTCCGTGACCGCCCTGTCCCCGGCCGGGTTCTGGTCCGAGGCCGAGCGGCGCTACGCCTTCGCCGTGCTGCTCACCATGCGGCACATCTCCCGGCGGCTGCCGCTGCCCCTGGTGGAGCGGCTGTCCCGCTCGGCGGCCGGCCGCACCATGCTGACGAGCACCATCTACGCCCGCCCGGGCCGCCGTTCACCCGAGGCCGTGGTCGCCGAGACGCTGGCCCTGGCACAGGCGACGGGCTTCGACGCGACCCTGCGGGCCGGCAACGCCGTCCGGTTCACCGACGACATCCCCACCATCCCGGTCACCGTGGCCTGGGGCACCAGGGACATGCTGCTCGTACGGCGTCAGGGGGTGCGCGCCAAGCGGATCGTCCCCCGGGCCCGGCTGGTGCGGCTGCCCGGCTGCGGGCACTGCCCGATGAACGACGATCCGGCGCTGGTCGCCCGCGTCATCCTCGACGGCAGCCGCTGACCGGGCCCGCCTCAGGCTCAGCGCACCCGATCCGAGGGCGACTCCGGCGCCGACCAGCGCACTGCCGACGGCCTGTGCGGCCCCGTAGGACCCCTTGTCGACGAGCGGGGCCGTGCAGGCGGCGGCGACCGGGATCAGGCCGGAGAACAGCGTGGCGCGCTCGGCGCCGAGCCGCTGCATGCCCATGTACCAGCACACGAAGCCGACGACGGTGACGACCGCCGCCTGCCACAGCAGCGCGGCGGTCTCCGTGGCATGGGGGCGCCGCAGCCACGCCGTGCCGTCCGCCAGGAGTCCGGCCGCCGCGGACTCGACCGCTGCCAGGCCGCACACCGTGGCGGACAGCAGCCGGGGCCCCAGAGGCCGCAGAACGGGCACGGCGAGGACGGCGAAACCGACCTCGCCGGCCAATGCGCAGGCCGAGAAGCCGATCCCCGTGCCGTCCGTACGCCCCCACCCCTGGACCGTGAAGGCACCGCAGGCGACCAGCAACGCCCCGTGCAGGACCCGGCGTTGGGGACGGCGGCCGTCCAGGAGCGGAACGACGACGGCCACCACCACGGGCGCGCATCCCACGAAGACGCCGGGCACCGCCGGTTCCGCGGAGCGTTCGGCCGCGATGACGGCCAGGTTGAAGCCGACCATCCCGACTGCGGCGAGCAGGGCGAGACGGGCCCACTGGCGGGGCGCGAGCAGCCGCAGCCGCGCCGGCGCTCCCGCCCCGGTCAGCGGGAGCAGCAGCAGACAGGCGAGGCCGTAGCGCAGGAACTGGCCGCCCGCGTACGGGTAGTGGCCAAGGACGCTGTTCGCGGTGAAGGACCCGCCGACGAGGACACAGGCGAGCGCGGCGAGGAGGGCTCCGCGGGTGGTGGGGGCGTTCATGGCAGCGACGCTAGGCAGCGCCGCGGTCCGGTTTAAGGTCCATTTCCATGACGCCATCGGAGACCAATCGGGCCGGCACCCCCGCCTGGGAGCTGCTTGTGCCGGCCGCCTCCGCGCCGGCACGCACGCGTGGACGTTCGCTGCAGGCGGCGCTGCGTGAGGCGGTGCGCACGGGGAGGCTCGCCCCGGGCACCCGGCTGCCGTCGAGCCGGGATCTCGCCGCCGATCTCGGGGTGTCGCGGGGTCTGATCACCGAGGCGTACGAGCAGCTGACGGCGGAGGGCTATCTGCGCAGCGGGCGAGGTGCGGGCACCTGGGTGGGAGGCGCGGTGCGGGCGGCGCCGCCACGCGCGCGTGACCTCGCCCCGCGCTCCCCCGGCGCACGCGCCGACTTCGTGCCCGGCACACCGGATCTGTCGCTGTTCCCGCGCGCCGCCTGGGCCGCGGCGCAGCGCGCGGTGCTGGCCGAAATGCCCCACCAGGACCTCGGCTACCCCGACCCCCGGGGGCTGCCCCAGTTGCGTACCGCCCTGGCGGAGCTGCTGGCGCGCCGCCGGGGTGTGGTCGCGGATCCGGAGCGGATCGTGGTCGTCTCCGGGGTGGCACAGGCGACGACGCTGCTGGGATTCGCGCTCCACGCGCGCGGGTTGCGCACGGTCGGCGTCGAGGATCCCGGCAGCCCCCAGCACGACGCGCTGTATGCCTCGGCCGGTGTCACCACCGTGCCCCTGCCCCTGGACGAGGAGGGGATCGTCGTCGGAGCGCTGCGGGACTCGGGCGTACGGGCCGTCGTGACCACGCCCTCCCACCAGTTCCCCACCGGGATCGCGTACTCCGCGCGGCGCCGCACCGAACTGCTCGACTGGGCACGGTCCGCGGACGGGCTCGTCCTGGAGGACGACTACGACGGCGACTTCCGCTACGACCGTGCCCCCGTGGGCGCGCTGCAAGGACTCGACCCGGAACACGTGGCCTACACGGGCTCGGTCAGCAAGTCCCTCGCCCCGGGCCTGCGGCTGGGCTGGCTGCTGGTGCCCGAGGCGCTGGCCGGGGACGTCGTCGAGCGCAAGCGCACCATGGACCTCGGCCATCCCACCCTCGACCAGGCGCTGTTCGCCCGCTTCGTGGAGCGCGGCGACTACGACCGCCAACTGCGCCGCTGCCAGCGGGCGTACCGCGAACGGCGTGATGCGCTCGTGGCCGCGTTGCAGGAGCACTTCCCGGGCGCACAGGTCGCCGGGATCGCGGCGGGACTGCACGTCATCGCCCGGCTGCCGGAACGCTACGGACCCCTGGAGCGGTTCCTCGATCGGGTGACGGCGGCCGGAGTGGCCGTACGCGGGCTGGCGGACTACACGCACAGGCACGTCGAGACCGGGGACGTGCAACTGGTTCTGGGGTACGCGCATCAGCCACCCGCACGAATCCGGGACGGCGTAAGGCTGATGGCCCAGGCCGCCGCCGTATGACCGTCGGCTGACCGGCAGACGGCTCAACCCTTGCGTCGACGGGGCCACTGATACCGCACTCCAGTTCCCTTGCCTCAGTGGTCAGTTGTTCACCTCTGGTTTCCGTGTGCGCTGCGGCGCCCGAGTAGTTGTGGCACCGCACACTGGCCGGATCCCGTCCTGGAGGCCCCCCATGTCCCTTTCGCTCCCTGGTCGTCGCAGCGTCCTGCGCGGCTCCCTCGCCGCGTCGGCGGCCCTGACCCTGCCCACCTCCCTCGGCGCGGCACCGGCGTTCGCCCTGTCGGGGCGCCCCACGGCGGGCTGGGGCGTCCAGGCGGGGGACGTGACCTGCGACTCGGGGCTGGTGTGGGTGCGCTCCGACCGTCCGGCCCGGATGATCGTCGAGACGTCCGCGACCGAGTCCTTCCGCAACCCGCACAGATGGCACGGTCCGCTGCTCGGCGCGGACTCGGACTTCACCGGCACCACCCGGCTGCGCGGGCTGCCGGCCGGGGAGCAGATCCACTACCGCGTACTGCTGGCCGACCCGGACGACCCGCGCCGCACCGGTGAGCCGGTGACCGGCACGTTCCGTACCGCCCCGTCGAAGCGTCGCCAGGGCGTGAGGTTCGTATGGTCCGGCGACCTGGCCGGGCAGGGCTGGGGCATCAACGAGTCCATCGGCGGCTACCGCATCTTCGACGCGATGGCGAAGGTGGACCCGGACTTCTTCCTGTGCAGCGGCGACAACATCTACGCCGACGGCCCGATCTCCGCCACCGCCACGCTTCCGGACGGCAGCATCTACCGGAATGTCACCACCGAGGAGAAGTCGCACGTCGCGACCACCCTGGACGACTACCGGGGCAACTTCCGCTACAACCTGCTCGACCGGGCGCTGCGCCGGTTCAACGCCCAGGTGCCGAACATCATCCAGTGGGACGACCACGAGGTCCGCAACAACTGGTACCCGGGCGAGGTCATCGGCACCGGCACGCCCTACCCGGCCGGCACCAGGCTCGACGACCTGGCACTGCGCTCCCGGCAGGCCTTCTCGGAGTACTTCCCGATCTCGACCCTCAGCGGGCGCCCGGACGGCCGGATCTACCGCAAGGTCAGCCACGGCCCGCTGCTGGACGTGTTCGTGCTCGACATGCGCACCTACCGCAACGCCAACTCGCCGGACGACCAGACCACGGACCCGGTCGGCATCCTCGGCCGCGAGCAGCTGGAGTGGCTCAAGCGGGAACTCGCCCGGTCCCGCGCGGTGTGGAAGGTGATCGCCAACGACATGCCCCTCGGACTCGTCGTGCCCGACCCGGTCGAGGGCAAGCCGAACTTCGAGGCGGTCGCGCAGGGCGACCCGGGCGCCCCGCTGGGCCGCGAGCTGCAGATCGCCGAACTGCTGCGGTTCATCAAACACCGCCGGATCACCGGCACCGTGTGGCTGACGGCCGACGTGCACCACACCTCCGCCCAGCACTACGACCCCTCACGGGCCGCGTTCAAGGACTTCGAGCCGTTCTGGGAGTTCGTCTCCGGCCCGCTCAACGCCGGCGCCTTCCCGGCCAACGCACTGGACGGCACCTTCGGCCCGGACCGGGTGTTCGTGAAGGCGCCACCGACCGCGAACGTCTCGCCGGCCCAGGGCTACCAGTTCTTCGGCGAGGTCGACATCGACGGGGACAGCGGCGAGTTGACGGTGCGGCTGCGCGAATACGACGGCACCGTGCTGTTCACGCAGGTGCTGCAGCCGGGCCGGGTCGGCCAGTAGCTCCCGTACCCTTTCCCATGGGCCGCGCACCGGCGTCATCCCCCGGTGCGCGGTGCCGCTCCGCAGCCGCGAGCTCACCGTTTCGTACGCATGTTCGCAGCCATAAAAGGAGCATAACGACACTTTACCGATCAGTCACAAAGCGTTCGTGATCACGCAACACCTTCCCTTCACAGTGGTTGCATGACTCGAGAAATGTCTGATGTGACCCGTGCGAGGCACGGCCGTCCCGTACACCACTGGCGGCGCGACGTCGTCGAACTCGCCGCCCTGTTCACGTCCGTCGCGGTGGCCGACGGCGTGGCGAACCTGGTCGGGCACGGGCCCGACGGCCCGGCGCTGCTGGTGATCTCGGCGGTCACCCTGGCCGCCACGGCGGCGTTCCACACCTGGTGGACACGTCGCCACGGTCATGCACCTCCGGCCGGCGATACCGGCGCCCGGTCGCTGCCGCGGGAGCAGCAGGCCGGGCCGTCCGACGAGTCGTCGGCGACGCCGGAGGCCGAGCCCGGTCAGAGCGCGCTGTGGCGGATGCGGACGACGGTGAAGGACGAACCGGGGTCGCTGGCCGCGCTGTGCACGGCGCTGGCCGGGCGGCAGGTCGACATCCTGAGCCTGCAGACGCATCCGCTGGCCGAGGGCACGGTGGACGAGTTCCTGCTGCGGGCCCCCGGCGGGCTCATGGCCTCCGAGCTGACCAGGGTGGTCTCGCTGGCCGGGGGTACCGATACCTGGATCGAGCGGGCCGACGCCCACGATCTGGTGGACGCCCCCACCCGGGTCCTGGGTCTGGCCGCCCGCACCGCCCTGGACGCGGCCGAACTGCCGCTCGCACTACGGCAGTTGCTGGGCCGGTGCACCATCCGCCAGCTGCCGGCCACGCCGGTCGGCGGCGGCCGCGGTCCTGGAGGCGTGCCCGTGGAGGGGGCGCTGGAGGACACCGTGATGCGGCTGCGGGCGCCGGAAGGCGGAGTGATCACCGTGGAGCGGCCGTATCTGCCGTTCACCCCGACCGAGTTCGCCCGGGCGCGGGCGCTGGTGGAGCTGGACGCCCGGCTCGGTCCGCGCGTGCCGCACAGCCAGGACGTGCTGACGCTGCCCGAGGGCAACGAGATCACCGTACGGCGGGCCGACGCACGTGACCTGGAGGCCGCGAAGGCGATGCACGAGCGGTGCTCGGCGCGGACGCTCGGCATGCGCTACCACGGGCCCGTCGGCGACGCGGACCGCTATCTGAGCCACCTGCTCAGCCCGCGCTTCGGCCGCACCCTCGCGGTGCAGACCACGTCGGGGCGCCTCGTCGGCCTCGGCCACCTGTTGTGGGACGGCGACGAGACGGAGGTCGCCCTGCTCATCGAGGACAAGTGGCAGCGTCGCGGCGTCGGCAGTGAACTGCTGGAGCGGCTGGTGGCGATGGCCGCCGAGGCGAACTGCGAGAGCGTGTACGCCGTGACACAGGCCTCCAACACCGGCATGGTCGCGGCGATGCGCGGCCTGGGTCTCCCCCTCGACTACCAGATCGAGGAGGGCACCCTGGTCATCACGGCCCGCCTGCAGACGGGCCGCGCCGGTTCCCTGCTGCCGTACGAGGCGGCGCAGGAGCAGGTCGGCGAGCGGCTCGCACGGGACTAGCTCCCGGCACAGGCCACCTGGGGACGGCCCGGCGGGAACGCCGGGCCGTCCCGTGTACCGAGGTCCTGAGGACGTCCTACGCCCTCCGCTCAATCCGGATGACGCGCGGCGGCCACTCGTATGAGGATGGACCGCATGTCACAGACCACTAACCCGCTGCCTCGCGAGGTCGCCGACGCATACGTCGACGAGCTCATCGCCCTCGACCCGGTGACCGGAACGTACCTCGGAGTGAAGGAGAGTTCGAGCAGGCTGCCCGACCTCTCGCCCGCGGGCCAGGAGGCGCTCGCGGAACTGGCGCGGCGGACCCTGGCGCGGCTCGACGAGGCCGAGCGGCAACCCGGCGCGGACAGTGACATCGAGCGCCGCTGCGGCCGGCTGCTGCGCGAGCGGCTCAATGCCGAACTGGCCGTGCACGAGGCCGAGGAGGGTCTGCGCCGGGTCGGGAACATGGCCACACCGGCGCACTCCGTGCGCGAGGTGTTCACCGTGACGCCGAACCAGTCCGAGGAGGACTGGGCGGCGATCGCCGAGCGGCTGCGTGCCGTGCCGGCCGCGTACGCCGGTTACCGCGAGTCCCTCTCCCTCGGTCTGGAGCGCAAGCTGTACGCGGCTCCGCGCCCGACGGCCACGTTCGTCGAGCAGCTCACCGAATGGTCGGACACGGACGGCAAGGGCCGCGGCTGGTTCGAGGACTTCGCCTCGGCGGGCCCCGAATCCCTGCGTGCGGAGCTGGACGAGGCGGCCCGGGCGGCGACCGCCGCCGTCGCGGAACTGCGCGACTGGATGCGCGACGTGTACGCGCCGGCGATCGAGAGCGCGCCGAACACAGTGGGCCGTGAGCGCTACGGGCGCTGGACGCGCTACTTCAACGGCACGGACCTCGACCTGGACGAGGCGTACGCGTACGGCTGGGCCGAGTTCCACCGGCTGCTCGGCGAGATGAAGCAGGAGGCGGAGAAGATCCTGCCCGGCGCCGAGACGCCCTGGGTGGCGCTCGCGCACCTCGACGAGCACGGCAAGCACATCGACGGGGTCGACGAGGTCCGCGACTGGCTGCAGGGCCTGATGGACCAGGCGATCGACGAGCTGGACGGCACGCACTTCGAACTCGCCGAGCGGGTACGGAAGGTGGAGTCGTGCATCGCCCCGCCCGGCGGCGCGGCAGCCCCGTACTACACACCCCCGACGGAGGACTTCTCCCGTCCGGGCCGCACCTGGCTGCCGACGATGGGGCAGACCCGCTTCCCGGTCTACGACCTCGTCTCGACCTGGTACCACGAGGGCGTCCCCGGTCATCATCTGCAGCTCGCGCAGTGGGCGCACGTCGCCGCGGACCTCTCCCGCTACCAGGCCACCATCGGCGGGGTCAGCGCCAACGTCGAGGGCTGGGCGCTGTACGCGGAGCGGCTGATGGACGAGCTCGGCTACCTCAAGGACGCGGAGCAGCGGCTCGGTTACCTCGACGCACAGATGATGCGGGCGGCCCGGGTCATCGTCGACATCGGCATGCACCTGGAGCTGGAGATCCCCGCCGACTCCCCCTTCCACCCCGGTGAGCGCTGGACTCCGGAGCTGGCCCAGGAGTTCTTCGGCGCCCACAGCAGCCGGTCCGCGGACTTCGTGGAGAGCGAGCTGACGCGCTACCTGACGATCCCCGGTCAGGCGATCGGCTACAAGCTGGGCGAGCGGGCCTGGCTGCGGGGCCGGGCGAAGGCGCGCGAGCGGCACGGCGACGCGTTCGACCTGAAGGCCTGGCACATGGCCGCGCTCTCGCAGGGCTCGCTCGGCCTGGACGACCTGGTGGACGAGCTCGCCCAGCTCTGACGGCCGGGCGGTTCAGCGGCGGAAGCCGCCCTCCGAGTCGATCACCTGGCCGGTGATCCAGTCCGCCTCGTCCGTGGCGAGCCACGCGATGAGGCGGGCGGGGTCGTCGGGCATCCCCCAACGCCCGGACGGGAAGCGGGAGGCGATCGCCTCGTAGGTCTCCCCGGTCGCGTAGTCCGTGTCCACCGGACCGGGGTTGACGGTGTTCACCGTGATCGCCTGCTCGGCGAGCGTCGTCGACAGGGAGCGGGTGATCGAGGCGAGGGCGCCCTTCTGGAGGGCGTAGGCGATCTCGCCGGGCATGCCGCCCGCGATGTCCTGGCCGGAGGTCATCATCACGACGCGTCCGCCCGGGGTGCGGGGCGGCAGTGCGGCGCGGTGCCGGGCGTGGGCCTGGACGAGGAGCAGCACCGAGCGGGTGTCGACCGCCCAGTGCGCGTCCAGCATCGTGACGTCGATGGCGTCGAGGGTGCCGTCGCTGCCGCTGAGGGCGTGGTTGGCGACGAGGATGTCGAGCCGTCCGCCCAGGGCGGAGGCGGCCGTGGCGATGAGTTCGGCGGGGGCGGCCGGGTCGGCGAGGTCGCCGGGTCCCGCGAGGATCCGGGCCGCGGGATCGCCGAGTGCCGCGCGCACGGAGGCGACCACGTCCTCGGTGCGGTCGGCGCCCCAGGGCATGGCGGTGTCGTGCGGGAGGTGGTGGTGCAGATAGACGCTCGCTCCGTACGCGGCGAGCCGCCGGGCCACGGCATGTCCGATGCCGGCGCGTCTGCCGGCCCCGGTCACCAGGGCGGTACGGCCGCGCAGGGGCAGCCGCTCACGGCGCAGGTCTTCGGGGGCGGGGTGCGGCAGTCGGGGCATGGACGACCATGATGGGCAAGGCTTCGATCCGGCGCACGGGATTATCCGTGCCCGACCGCCCGTGCCCGGCCTTCCGGGCCCGGCTGTCCGTGCTCGACGCGCCGCAGCTGGACGAGGCCCAGCCAGGTCTCCGGTCCCGGCTGGACATTGGCCGCGCGCACGGCGTACCGCCCCGGTTCCAGCACGACCCGGAGGCAGTCGGTCCGCTCCGTTGCGGATCCGGGCCAGGCCGAGTCGAACAGCACGACCGTGCCGGGCACTTCCCAGCGCACCTCGTGTCCCCAGTCCGCCGTGGCGAGGGCCGCGGGGACACCCGCCAGGAGTTCGGCCTCGGAGTTGGCCGCCCACCACCGTATGAAGGTGGCGTGCTCGGGCAGGAAGGCGGTGGAGGCGGGTTCGTCGCCCAGGACCAGGGCGGCCGAGTCGCCGACCGGGAGCAGCCCCACGGATCCGTCGACCTCGCAGGCCCGGTCGTAGTCCGAGGCGCTCTCCTCGCCGTCGGCGCCCGACCAGAACGGCAACACCGTCTCCGGCACCGCGATGAGCGGCCCGCCGCCCGACTCGACCCATTCCAGCGCACCGGGTTCCGCGTATCGCACCATGGCGCAGAACCGTACACGGCCGCGGAACCCGTGAATCCGGCGTCCCCCGTCCCGCCTCGCACCCGGCCCGGTTCAGCAGCCGCAGTCCTCCGCGTCCACCGGCGCCGTCAGCGGGTCGGCGGGTCGGCGCTCGCGGCTTTGCCAGGTCTCGTACTCGAAGCCCTCGCGTGCCCAGTACTCGAAGCCGCCGAGCATCTCCTTGACCTGGTAGCCGAGTTCGGCGAGGGCGAGCGCGGCGCGGGTGGCGCCGTTGCAGGCGGGGCCCCAGCAGTACGTGATCACCGGCACCGACTTGTCGAGGAGCTGTTCGGCCTGCCCGGGGATGAGCGCGGTCGGCAGGTGGACCGCACCGGGGATGTGGCCCTGGTCCCAGGACTCGGTGGAGCGGGAGTCCAGCACGACGAAACCCGGGTCGCCGTCGGAGGCGAGTGCGGCGGCGACATCGGACACATCGGCGTGGAAGACGAGGCTCGCGCGGAAGTAGGCGGCGGCCTCGGCCGGGGCCGCGGGGGCCACGCGCAGGACAGGGTTGAGGGCGGTCGCGGTGCTGCTCATGATCTGGCCTGCTTTCTCCGGGTTGTCGCTACGGCAGAAAATCTACGGCTGCCGATGACCTCCCAGAAGGGGCAATCACCGGCCCGCCCCTTGCCCGGCCGTGGATTCCCCTGCTATTCCTGCGGCATGACCGTGTTTTCCCCGGACGCCACCGACTGGCGCATCCTCGACGTCCTCCAGCGCGAGGGCCGGGCCAGCTTCGCCGAGCTGGCGCGCGCCGTCTCCATGTCGCCCAGCGCGGTCACCGAACGGGTGCGCCGCCTGGAGGAGGCGGGGGTGATCCAGGGGTACGCGGCCGTGGTGGACCCCGAGCGGCTGGGGCTGCCGATCCTCGCGTTCGTACGGCTGCGCTATCCGAACGGCAACTACAAGCCGTTCCACGACCTGGTCGCCGTGACGCCCGAGATCCTCGAGGCCCACCATGTGACGGGTGACGACTGCTTCGTGATCAAGGTCGCCGCCCGCTCGATGCGTCACCTGGAGGAGGTGTCGGGCAAGATCGGCGCGCTCGGCTCGGTGACCACGAGCGTCGTCTACTCGTCCCCGCTGCCCCGGCGGCCCCTCGGTCACTGACCTCGCTGGCGGACCACCGAGCCGGTTCTCCCCTTGACCACCTCCAGTTGGGCGTGGATACGGCGTCTCAGGTCGGCTACGTGGCTGACGATGCCGACGCTGCGGTCGCGCTCGCGCAGCGAGTCGAGCACATCGAGGACCTCGTCGAGGGTCTGGTCGTCGAGGCTGCCGAAGCCCTCGTCGATGAAGAGGGGCTCACAGGTTCGGCATCCGAGGACGCACCAGCTCTGAACAGGTGAAACGGGGTACGAAAGCCCCTCGGAGTGATCTCCGAGGGGCTTCTTTTGATGACGGGGGACGAACGGGGGACAGCGTGATCAGGCGGCGTTCTGTGCCTCATCCCGCGGGGCGGCCTCTACGACGCGGAGATGGCGATCCCCTGTCACTTCCGTATCCGAGGCGGGTGTGGCGTCTTGCTGAACCTGGTCTCCCTCGGGGACTGGGGTGGGCGACTGTGCGGAGTGCGCCTCGGCCGCGGTGGCTTGCTGATCGCTGGGCTTTTCGACGCCGTTGCGGCGCGGCACCAGGTCAACGGGGGCGTTGGCGGCTGCCTGCTCGAACTGTGGCAGAAGGCTGGTATAGGTGTCGGCGGTGAGCTGGTAGCTGCTGTGGCCGAGCAGGGCTTGGATCGCCTTCATAGATAGGCCGGCGGCCAGGCTGAGTGATGCGGCGCAGTGGCGCAGGTCGTGCAGGCGGATTGGTGGAAAGCCGATGCGCTGGATGAATCTGCCGAAGGCCTGGGAGACATTCGTCGGGTGGTGGGGACGGCCGTCGGGTCGGGTGAAGACGTAGCCGGAGTCGACGTACGGGCTGTACTTCGTGGGGTCTTGGCGGTGCTTGTCCTCCCATTCGGCGCGTTGGGCTTTCTGTACGTCGCGCCAGGCTGTGAGTAGGGCCAATGTGGCGTAGTCGAGGGCGATGGCGCGTCGGCCGCTGCGGCTTTTGGGGGTGTCTTTCCACACGTTGTAGTGGGAGTCGGTGACGAGTTGCCCGGAGACGTAGGCCACGCCTTTGGTCAGGTCGAGTTCGGTCCAGGGCAAGCCTGTTGCCTCGCCTCGGCGCGGTGCGCGGTACACCATGAGGTGCCACATGATGTACATCGGGTGGTTGACGGCCGCGTCGAGGAACTGGCCGGTCTGTTCGGGCGTCCAGACCATGACGGGTCCGGGCTTCTCGCCGGTTTCGCGCCAGCGGGCCACCCGTTCGTCGGTCCATACGAGCGGTTGGGGGCGCTCGTATTTGGGGATGACGACGAGCTTGGCCCAGTTCTGGGTGATCAGCTTCTCGTTGACGGCGTCGCTGAGTGCGGCGGCGAGGCAGTCGAGGTACTTCTTCTGCGAGGCGGGGCCGGTGTCCTGGCGGGGCTTGGCCCGGGCTGCCTTGAGGGCTTCGCGGGCCTGGTCCCAGGCCTGGCGTAGTTCCGGTGGCCGTGGGGTGGGAGCTTGTCTCCAGGCACGGTGGGCGGCTTCGTATTCCAGTTTGGCGAGCTCAGCTGCTTCCCGGTTGGCTTTCTTGATGTCGTTGTAGGCCCATATCTGCTGGAACATCTCTTGGATGTGGCGGTCGCGGAGGTCGCGCAGGGGGAGGTGGCCGAGGGCGGGTTTGAGGATGCGGTTGATGAAGTCGTGGTAGTCGCCGCGGGTTTTGCGTTTGAGGTCGACGCGTTTGGCGTGCCAGCGGTCGAGGTATGCGGCGACGGTCTCCTTGCTGTCGACGTCGATGCCGCCCTGGGCCTGATCCCACAGCTTCTGTGCTTCCTCTTTGGCTTTGGTCTGGGTGAGGAAGCCGCCCTTGCGGGGGCGTCGGCGCTTGCCGCCGGGACCGTCGGGGAGCTTGACGTAGTAGTACCAGGAGCCGTGATCGCGTTTCTTGAGCAGGGGACAGGTGGAGCCGAGTTCACGCAACGCGGGCTTGCCGTTCGCGTCGATGATGGGCTGTCCGTCTTCGTCGAGCTTGGGTTCGGTGCACTTGCATCGCTTGTAGGTGCTGCCGTCGAACACGCGGGATCCCCCTGAATGTGCCGGGTTGTGCCTTACGTGTCCTGATCATGCTGTAGCGAAGAGGACGCTTCCTTGGGCGCCGTAGGCTTCTGGTCAGGTGGCGCGGGGAAGAGGGATGTGACCACCTTTGTCCTCATCTGTGATGACTGTGCAGCGTACTCGTTCCGAGGGGCGTCGCGGCGGGATGTCGGTCGAGGAAGTGAAGTCCCTGCCGGCTGCGGTGAGTGTGGTGACGGCGGCTCGCGCGTTGGGGATCGGTTCGGACAAGGCGTACGAGTTGATCAGGGACGGCGCGTTCCCGGCGCAGACGATTCCACTGGGGCAGACGCAGAAGGTGTCGACGGCGAGCTTGTGGAAGGCGCTGGGGATCACCCTGGATGTGTAGCCACCTATGCAGCCCGGGCGTCGCGTCGTTTGCGCACGTCCGGGCTCCTCTTCGGCCTTGCTCCAGCAGGGGTGTAATTACTGACGATGCAACTTGCCCCGTACAGGTTGCTATGAGCCACGTCACATGCGGCAGCAAGCGATACCCCCTGGCCTGCAAATATCGCGTTAAGGCTGGCCAGTTCATGGGAACTTACGCATGCATGGCCCTAGCCCCGGATATACATTGACCTATGTCAGGTCTAAGGGACTCCTAACGCGTTGTCGGCGCGAGGGGTCGCAGGTGCGAATAATTGATCGGAGTCAGCTGCGTGGGACGGTTGTCGGGCTACGTGCGCGCAGGGGTGGTGCATCCGCAGGAGGCGCCGTTGCTGCGGGAGGCCGTCACGCTGCTGTTCGGTGGCGATTCGGAAGCCGAGGCGACGCGGTGGCTGACGAGCAAGGGCATGCTGACCCCGCGCGGCAACGAGTTCCGCCGTGAAGTTCTGCACCGCCTGCTGGTCAATCCGCGGCTTGCGGGTCTAGATGAGGACGGCGAGCCGATCGAGGGCTGGGACGAGCGGGTTCTGGAGCCGGACGTCTACATGCGTCTGCAGGATCTGTTCGTGGAGCGCAGCGAGAAGCGCGGCACGCCGCGTGAAGCCCACGAGTACCTGGTCACCGGCGGGTGCGCGGTGTGCGACGAGTGCACGCAGGGCATGATCGGCAGCCGCGCCCACGCTGAGGCACCGCCGTCCTATAAGTGCGACGGCTGCGGGAGAACCCGCATCAACGCCGAGAAGCTCGAAGACTTCGTGGCCGAGCACGTTCTGGCTGAGCTGCTGAAGCCGGGGGCGCGCGAACGGCTTGAGCAGTTGCAGCGTGACATCGAGGCGGAGATCGCCCGCTTGAAGGAGCACATTGCGGGTGCCGACGAGCGGTTCGCCGGCATCGGCGATCTGTACGGGCGCGGGCTGATGGTGAAGGCCGCGTTCGTCGCCGCGCAAAAGGCCAGCAAGGAAGACCTGCGGACGTCTAAGTTGCGGCTGAAGCACCTGGAGCAGATGACAGACCTGCCGATCGGTGACGTGCACGACCTGGTGGCGTGGTGGCGTACGGCCCCGTTCGCGTCGAAGCGGGGCCTGGTGCTGCTGGAGATCGAGCATGTTCGGGTCGGACGTGCGGAGGGCACCCAGGCTCCGGAGAAGCGGGTCCTGCTCGACTGGCGGCAGCCCGTCAACTGAACCGATATCGCGACCTCGTTGGCGACCGGGGCGGGGGGCGCACCCCGGTCGGTGATCGTGGACGCTCCTCAGTGGCTACATGCCCGGGATAGCGGAGGGCATGGCCTGCTGAGCGAGGTCGCCGGGTGCAACGATCATGAGCCGGGTGTTGTCGCCCAGCCTCTGCAGAGCCACGAACTCGACCTCGGTCTCCTCGTGCTGGTGCGGCAGGTAGAGGCGGCGGCGGTCGCCGTCGGGGTGGGTGACGGTGGTGACGTCGTCGTCGAGGATTCGGCGGGCGACCGGATCGGCCTGCCTGATGTGGTCGCAGACCTGACTGAGGCGTGCGTCGTCCGGGTTCGCTTTGTGCGCGAGGCGCAGTTGTGAGGCCATGGGCTTGGCCCAGGTCTCCTCCCAGTCGATGAGCTGCAGGCGCGCTTCGGGGAAAGTGAGCGCCCAGATCATGACGTTGATGCCGTGCAACATCCACGGGTAGTCGCGGGCAGCAGCCTCGTTGAAGACGCGTACGTCCCAGCTGTGGGTGTAGGTGTACGCGGGATATATCTGGCTGTGGACGATGGCCGCACCTACGGGGTCGATGGAGCTGGCGTCCGAGTGCGGGAGCGGTGGAGGTTCGCAGCCGTTGGCCTCCAGCCACAGGTGGGCACGTTGCGCGCTGTCCAGGCCCAGGACGCGCACGATCCGCTCCAAGAACTCGTCGCCGACGTGATCGAGGACGCCGCGCTCCAGCTTTCCGTACCAGCCCTCAGTCACGCCCGTGAGTTCGGCCAGGTCCCGTTGGGTGAGGCCTGTGCGGCGGCGTGCGCCGTAGCGGGCGGTGAATCCGGGCACGGCGTGCGGGTCGCGTGATTCGCGCCATGACTTGAGCATGCGGGTGATCGGAGGCAGGTTCCGCGCCATGAAGGTGTAGAGCTCCCCTGAAGTAAAGAACAGGAAAAGTATTAGGGAACCCTAACGCAACTTATACGTGTGTCCGACTTGAGGGGCCTGCCGTACAAGACATGCATATTTATGCCCATTTCAGACATTCCGACACCTCGGATAGGCGATAACCCGTACTCACAGTGCCGGTTGTGCGGGTACCGGCACGTCTAGAACCGGCCTAACGGGCTGGAATCCGGGCAATGTGTGGCACCGCCGCCGCGGTCACCTACCTCGACGGCCCCCTCGCCTCCGACCTCCGCCCCACCGGGCGCCGAGCCGTGGGCGGACATTGCATCAACGACGATCCCAGAGGTGTCAGGCATGAGCGTCTTCATCACCGGCGGCAACCGAGGCATCGGCTACGCCATAGCCACCGAGCTTGCCGAGGCCGGCCACAACGTGGCCGTCACCTACCGCTCCGGCGAGCCCCCCGCCCATTCCTACCTTCCGGGCCAGGAGCACACCGGGGGCCGCTTCCTGGCCGTGCGATGTGACGTCACCGACCCTGAGCAAGTCGACCTGGCGTTCAAGCAGGCCGAAACCGAGCACGGCCCTGTCACCTCCCTCGTCTCCAACGCGGGGATCACCCGTGACGGGCTGCTCGCCCGCATGAGCGAGGACGACTTCACCGCCGTCCTCGATGCGAACCTGACCGCCGCCTACCGGGTCGCCAAGCGCGCACTGCCGGGCATGCTGCGCGCCAAGTGCGGCCGGATGGTGTTCATTTCGTCGGCGACTGCGATGCACGGGGAGGCCGGACAGACCAACTACGCCGCCTCCAAAGCCGGGCTGATCGGACTGGCCCGGTCCATCGCCCGCGAGTACGGCTCGCGCAGCATCACCGCGAACGTCGTCGCGCCCGGGCTGACCGCCACGGACATGGCCGCCGCTCTGCCGGAGGACCGCATCAAGGCGCTGCTCGGACAGATCCCGCTCGGCCGTCTCGGGCAGCCCGAGGAGATCGCGCGCACCGTGCGGTTCCTCATCGACGAGGGCTCCTACGTCACCGGCGCGGTGATCCCGGTCGACGGTGGCGCGGGAATGGGACACTAACAGGTGACCGCATCGAGGCAGCCCGGTAGGGGCTGCGGGGGAAGGCGGAGGCGAGGCCGTAAGGCGGGACAGCGGCACTGCGTACGAGTTCAGGAAGGGGCAGCCGGTCTACGCACTGCCGGAACAAGGGGGCAGGGGTGATCGACGTTGACCGCGTTCTGGCACTGGCGGCGCAGCCTGCCCGGGCGGGATTGGGCCGCGGACGCGATGCGGACCGCATGGCCGCGCTGGCCGGACTCGCAGGCAGACGCGAGGCGTCGGCCCGACCTGTGGCGTGGTCGGCGGCCCTGTGCGCTGAGCACGGGCAGACAGGCCTTGAGGCGCCGGGCGGCGACCGGGTGGCGGTGCGGGTGTGCGGGGCGTGCCCGATCCGCAAGGAGTGCTTCGCCGTTCCCGTCTCGGGGGCGCCGCCGCAGGTGCGGGCCTGGCGCAAGCATGTGGACGAGCAGTTGTAGGTGACGCTGACGGGCGCCGGGATTCTTCGGCGCCCGTCAGCGTTTCCGCATGTCAGAGCCCATTTGCGAACGTGGTCGAGGTCACGTTGGTGTGGGATTCCGGGAGTGGACACCCCCTTTATGCATAGTAGAATTAACTCAAGAGATGAGGGAGAAAGAAACCTCACCATCACCACTTGGAGCCCGAAATGCAGCGCGTCCTCAAGATGAGCCAGGTCCACCGCAACCCGCGCCAGCCGCGCGAGTACTTCAGCGAGGACGCGCTGAACGAGCTGGCCACCTCGATCGACAAGTACGGCCTCATGCAGGCCATCGAGGTCCGCCCCGACAACGAGCTGGGCGGCTACGAGATCGTCTCCGGCGAGCGCCGCTTCCGCGCACACCAGATCCTCGGCCGCACCAAGATCCGCGCCAACATCACCTCGGAGAAGAGCGAACTCCAGCGGTTCAAGCGGTCCATGTCGGAGAACGTCACCCGCGAGGACATGACGCCGTTCGAGGAGGCCCACGGCTACCAGTGGATCCTCGACGAGGAGGAGGGCGCGACCATCGAGTCCGTGGCCGCCGACTTCGCGAAGACCACCACGTACGTGAAGCTGCGCCTCGCGCTGCTGGACCTGCGCATTGAGGTCCAGGAGCTTGTGCAGGACGGGAAGATCGGCACGCAGGCGGCTGTGCAGATCGCCACCCTCAACCTGGCCAACCAGGGCTCCGTCCTCAGCAAGTTCGTACGCGGCGAGTTCGCCTCGGACAACGAGATCGTGCACTTCGCCTACGCGATGAAGCAGCAGCAGGACCAGGCCGTCCTCATGGTCGTCGAGGAGATGACCGAGGAGCAGCGCACCGAGCGCGCGGCCGCGCAGAAGAAGACCCGCAGCACGCTCGACAAGATCGAGCAGGTGCGGGCGCTGCTCGACGAGATCGGCAAGACCGAGCCGCTGAAGCTCGCCGAGACCCTTGAGACGCAGGTCGGGGCACGCCTGGAGCAGCTCGACCGGGTCGCCGAATCGCTGACCAAGGCCCGCTTCCAGCTCAAGCAGGCCAAGGCGCACGCCGAGGCCCGCCAGCTGGTCACGGTCAACCCGGAGGCCGAGGCCGACCACAACACCGAGCAGGCGGACGGCGCCGACAAGCGGGAGCCGGTCGCGGCCTAACCGGCTCACCTCCGGGGGTGCGGGCAACCGCGTCCGCACCCCGGCTGGCGCGGCCACAACTCCGCGCCGCTTCCTTCCCGAAACCCCGTCACTGCACAGGAATCAGGTTCGTCATGCGCTACAGCGCGCCCCTCACCCCCGCCCAGGCCGAGCAGCTCGGCAACGACGTCGGCATGATCGTCGCCTTCGCCGCGAAGGCCCTCAACCACATGCACGGAACAAACATCGAACGCCTCATGCAGACCTTCACCTCGTCCAACGCTCTGGAGGTCACCGCGGCCCGCTACTTGAAAGCCCTCGAGGACGGCCACACCCCAGGCGAGGCGGCAGGCCGGGCCGGGACCGCACTCGTACGGGACTGGGCGGACGCCGTCCTCGAAGCCTCCGGGACCGCCCAGCCGCACAAGGAGAGCAAGTGACCACCAGGAGGGACTGGACCGTCATGGGCCGCGCCGACTTCGACGCAGCGGCCCCCAACGAGCTGCCCATACCAGCGGACCCCGCTCGGATCGCTGCCGTACCCGACCGGTTCGGCACCGCCGCCCTCTTCGGCGACACCGTCCCTGATCCCGGCCCGCGTCGCTCCGGCCGCGAGCAGCCGGGCGACGTCGACGGTCAAGAAGAACTGTTCTGACACCCGCCCCCTGCAAGGAGAAAGTCTGTGAGCACGAGCACCGAGACGCTGCTCAGCGATGTCCGAAGCGCCCTGCACCGCCGCCACATAAGGTCCTACTCGCCGGACAAGGACCGCCCGGGCTGGCGCGCCCAGCCCACGCAGCTGGACGACATTCCAGCCGTGATCCTGACCTGGCACGGCGCGAAAGACCCCCACACCCGTACGCCCGAGCACAGCACCATCACCGCGGTCGCAGGCTGGCTCCTCCATCTCGAACGCCACCTGGAGCAGGAGTTCATCGTGGGACGGCTCTATGCGGAACACCCTGGTCGCCGGGCCGACCGCACGCTCGTCGCCCTCCTCGCCTTCCACTCCGGCAAGAGCAACGCCGCACCAGGCAAGCAGATCACCTTCTGACCTCAACTCCCCCTCACCGTAAGGGTCTTCATGCCGATCTATCTGCCCGCGCCAGCACCATCACGACCCGCCGACGGCAAGGGATTCAACCGCCTCAGCCTGAACGCCCACATCTGGACGGGCGGCGCGCAGTGCGCCCTGATACCCACCTCGTACCCGACGCTCTTCGAGAGCTACGACACCCGCCGAGCCCGGTGGGGCGGCTTCGGAGCCTGCATTCAGCGCAAGCCGGACTGCGAGACCTGCCCGGTCCTGACCGAACTGGGCACGTCCACCGCGCAGATCACCTTCAACAGCCCGCGCGTCCTGGTCCGTATCGAGGCGACCGTCAACCCGGACGCCGGGTTCAACGCCACGCCGGTCACCGCGCTCTGGATGACCGACCAGCCAGAAGACCCGCAGTACCGCAGCAACGGACAGAAATGGACCTGGCGGCGCATCCTGCATGTCAAGGGCTGGGAGCTCGGCCGCCGGCACCGGGACGAGCTCGGTGAAGGGTTCTGGCTTCACCGCACCGCGCATGCGACCCCGCCGCACGTCGAGGTCCGCACCAAGGCCCGCCAGACCTCCATTCGTCACGCCTTCTTCGTGAACGGTACGCGGGCAGCCCTGCTCACCTGCTACAGCCGATGCCGACACGACGAGGCACTGCTCAACTCGGTCGGCCACCACACCCCAGAGCGCGCCGCCGAAGACGCGACGGCACTGGGCTGGTCGCAACTTCGCCTCCCGCAGGACCACAGCCGTGGCCGGCACCTGAACCTCCAGCTGAACAGGGGGACGTGCAGCGTCACCTTGATGGAGGGCGGAGGGGTCCTCGCCCGCCTGGAGTTCAGCGGATCCTCCTGGACGGCCGGGCAGGTCCAGAACGCGGCCGCAGCTCTGACCGCGCACACCGGTGACTGACGCCGTGGCGACGTACATCCCACCGCGGCCGTTCTTCCTACCGGACGCCCATCTGCCGAACTCGGCCTTCACGCCGTGGGCATGCCGAACCTGCACCAGCACCTGGCCGTGCGAGACAGCCGAGCCCTACCTCACTGAGGGCCGATGCCAGTGCGGTTCACGGACGTACTGGGAGAAGAGCAAGCCGCGCCGATGGCACACCGGCCCCCGCTGCTACAGCCACGCCGACCAGATGCCGCGCTCGCCGAAGAACTGCACCAGTACCACCAGGCGCACCCGCACTACCCGCCGCCCCGACCGGACCCGCCGAGACGCAGGCGCCGCCAGCGCCCTCCGTACGCGCACACGCCCAGCGGGCCCGGAGACATACGGCCGGGCACCTGGCTGTGGGTCAACCCCGGTGGCCTGCACCCGGCCAGGGGCGACATTCACCGTCTGGCGATGCTCACGCATCTGGACAGGCCGTACTGCGAGGTGTGGCTGGACGACACCACCGTCCACTGCGTCAGACCGCACCTGCTGATCCTGGAGCGCACGCCCGTCGTGAACGCGGCCCGCGCTGCAGGCGTCACCTCCCTGGTGTGCGGCAGCGGCCCTTCGCCGAGGCCGCTTCTCCCCCAGTGGCGATGGCTCGGCTGGACGCTCACCGAGCACATGGAGCATCTCGACGCCAACCCCGAGCCACAGGCAGAGCCTGTGCAGGAGGGCTTGTTCGCCGCATAGCACCTTGACGGGGCGTGGCGGAGATCACTGACGGAGAGTGGACACCCCCACCATAGATAGTAGAATTAACCTAAGAGATGAGGGAGTAGCCCGCACCGGCCCAACCAGCATAGGAGGAACAGGTGTTCGCCACTCCGGCAATCATCGACGCAATCACCGTCACTGGCGCCCACGCCCCGGAATGCGATGAATGCGAAGGCGGCGGCACCGTCACCTACCTACACGGGCCGTACGAACGCACCCGCGAGTGCGACACCTGTCACGGCACCGGTCGACACCTCCGCTGCCCCGCGTGCAGCGACGGCACCAGCCCCGGCACGGGCGATACCTGCCCCATCTGCGAAGGCTTCGCAGCCCTCACCTGACCAAAAATAGGCCACTACCCAAATGGAGATTCAGTGATCCTCGGAGACTCACTCACCGCGGAAGCCCTGGTCGCAAGCAGTAAGACCAACGCAACCATCAGCCCCAGTGGCGCGATCCGCCTCGCCATCACCCTGCACGACGGCACCATCCAGCACTTCGAGCACCCGCCCGCCGGCACCTGCACGGACTGGCGGGTCGCCGAACTCGAAGCCCCCGACTCAGGCTTCACCTTCAACGAACCCGTCACCGAACAGTGGGGCCACGCACTCACCCTCATCGCCCGCAACTCCCTTACCTGAACGGCCAGGAGGCCAGCATGGAAGACTTCGAGAAGCACACCGGCGTGACGCTCGCCCGGCCGACCCCCAAGGGCATGCTCCGCCCCTTCGGCGAAGTGCACGGACACGCCACCGACCCCATCAGCGGACAGCGGCTCGTAATGGTGCAGTGGCCCGGCGCTCCCAAACCCCTCCCGTACGAGCCCGACGAACTCGCCATCGTCGACTGACCCAGGAATAGGTCAGTACACATCTTCATGCTAGGTTCTGAGTGATGTCAGGCCCTGGCACGGCCCGACCATCCACCCACACCTCCGGACGGGCAGCGACCCCCCGCGCCCCGCCCGCCCGGAACGGCTCGTCAAATACGAGCCACCCCTCCGGCCGGGACCCGCACCCCCCTGCGGGTCCCGGCCAACCCATGGAGCAACCAACATGCCTGCCCTGAACAACCACCACGACATGCAGCACACGAGCCACGACGACGCCCTTTACGAGGCCCTCGTCCTCGAGCGATACGGCCGCTCCCTGCAGGAGATCCTGTGGGAGGAAACGAAGCGCCCGCTGCCCGAACTCCTCAAGGAACGCCACCGCCGCCCCGCACTCCCGGCCACGCCCGCCATCCGGCGCCAGCCGCGACCGGACCCGGACGCCGCCGCGCACCTCGCCGCCCTCCTGGAAGCCGACGCCCCGCGCCGCAGGCGAGCCGCGTGACCGAGGAACAGTTCCGCCGGCACGTCCGCAAGATCGCAGCCCTCCGCGGCTGGACTCTCACGTACCACACCCACAACTCACAGCGCAGCGACGCAGGATGGCCCGACGAGGTCTACGGACACCCCAAGGCCAAACGCATCATCTTCGCCGAGTTCAAGTCCGACACCGGACGCATACGCCCCGCCCAACGCGACTGGCTCAAACACCTCGCAGCTTGCGGCCTCGAAGCCGCACTGTGGCGGCCCAAAGACCTCGACCACATCGTGAACGTCCTCGCCCCCGACGGCCCCCGCGCCCAACTCCCCGACAACTTCTGACAAAGGAAGCAGACCCCGTGCACGACCGCCCCAAGCAACACTCCGAGATCCCTCCGATGCCCGGAGCCACGTGGTGCAACTCCTGCGACAGTTGGTTCAACCCCATCACCAACACCTGCCGCTGCAACAACCGCTAACCATCCAGGGAACATCCGCCATGAATCACTCTGCTCGCGCGACCAACCACACGACGGCACCCTCCACGCCGCTCGGCCCGGACCGCGAGCAGAGCACCCCCACGCCAGTCACCGGCACCGAGCTGGTCCTCGCCGAAGTCGCCCGCCTGGCCAACGAGCTCTGCAAACACCTCTCCGACAGCCAGTGGCGCACAGCAGCCCGCATCCGGGAACTCGCCGAAGCCGCCCTGCCGACCACCGGAGACCGCTGAATGCACGCCCGCTTCGAACCCCTGCCTGCCCCAACCCGCAGCCAGAAAGCGCACAACACCGCCCAGGCCCTACGCGAACGCCCGGACGAGTGGGCGCACATCGAAGACCTCGGGAACCTGAACCGAGCAACCAACCTCGCGTACCGCATTCGCACGGGCCGCCACAGTGCCTTCCGCCCTGCCGGCGCATTCGATGCCACTGCCCGCCTCGCCGACGACGGCACCGCCAGCGTCTACGCCTGCTACATCAGCGAGTAGCCGCAGGATTCCGCCTACCCAGGAGCAGCGCCTCCGATGCGGTTCCTGCCCCATTGGCACGACCGCAGAGGTGTTGGCTCCTGAAAATCGGACGGGTGTGGCTCCTAAGAGCTACACCCTTCCGAGAATCACCCCAGAACGCCTCGACCGGTGCACAGTGCCGGTCTACAGACGGAATTCCGAGGAATGCAGCACCGCGAAGTCCTCAGCGGCGGTCCACAGGCCCTCCAGCAGCCGCTCGGCATGAGCGAGAATCTGGTCCACGAGTTCCGTCAAGGGTTCGCCGAACACGGCCACGATGTACTCGTCGCCGGGACCGCCGGCCGTCAGGGTCGGCCGGAATTCCAGGCCCGGAGCGACCCGGTGGGCGAGGATGTTCCGGCGTTCCAGCAGCACCTTGTAGTCCGGATCCAGCGGCAGCTCGGTGAGGGCCTTCGCCAGGCCCTCAGCAGGCCATGCTCTCGCGTACGCCTTGGCTGTGGACTCCAGCGTGATCTTCTTGCGCTTGTCGGAGGCGGCTAGCGTGAACTCGTGACCAGCGGGACCGATAGCCGACCCGATGAAGTACAGGCCGTAGGCCGAACTCTCCACGGCCGAGTTCAGGCCGACGACGAGATCGAACAGCAGCGTCTGTGTCCGGTACCGCCACAGCGGCTTCCCCTGCGCTGAGCGGCTCGTGAGAGGAACGAGGGCCTCGGCTGCCTCGCGTGCGTTCCGGTGCCGGTAGACCGCCGCATAGAGGGCGGCAGTCGCTTCCCACCGGGCGTCATCGACGACGCGAGAGGGCGTGCGGACCACTGCCTCGTAGAAGACGTGGTCGATCTGCTTGCGTGGGAAGCCGAGGACAGCGTCAGCCGCGATCTGGGTGTTCAGCACAGCCCGATGCTGCCACCGAACAGGGGCTCCGGGGCTCCAAGCTGGACAATCTCCGCTCGGACTTGCGGACTCTCACTCCAACAGTGGCTCCGCATCCTGCCACTGCCGCACGAACTCGATGCCCTTCGGCGTCAGGACGTACGTATGCTCCACCTCTTGGTGACCAATCCTGAGGCCACCGCGCGGTCCGAGAACCTTGCGAATGAGGCCATCCTTGAGCAGATGAGAGAGGAGCAGGCCCATCCCCCTGTGGACCGTCCATTGCCGCATGCCAGGATCCGGCGCGACGGGCATGCCGTTGGCCATGCCGTACCGCTGGGCCACCGCGTCCTCCAGCACCCGGCGCTCCAGGTCGCTGTAACGACCGTTGAGCACGGCGAGGTTGGCCTTGTAGCGCAGGACCGACGCCTTCGGGATCTTCTTCTCCGCGTCGTACAGCGTGTGGTGGTTCGGGCAGAGCGCGATCAGGTTGTCGAAGGTGTGTTCCTTCACCTTCGACCAGGGCTCGATGTGGGCAATCTCCACCGTGGCTACCCGGCAGACCGGAATGGCGCACGCGTATCCGGCCTCCTCCAGCACCTCGCGCCGCAGGGCGGTAGGGATCTTGGGGCGGTCCTCGGCCATCCAGGCACCGTATCGGGGGAGTTCAGGCTCTCGTGTGGAATCTCGATGAGTGTGGCTCCTTTCGAGGGACGGCCTCACTTGTGCGAACTGCGGATTGGCGCGTACCCAGAAGATCAGCTTGGGTGCCGGGAAGGGCATCGCCGGGACCCGCGGCGCCCGTCGTGTCGATCACGACCAGCACTCGCGCGTGACCTGGTGGTTCCGGAACCATCTCCGTGGCCGCCAGCCGGGCAAACCTGGCAAATGCCGGAAGGGCGAGTCTGACGGTCCTCGGCAGTTCCAGGGGGTGCTCCCTGAACATCACAAGAGACGGATCAACAAAGCGTTCATGCGCGTGGCGAAGCATGCAAAGACTGACCTGGTCGTTCGCGCAGAGCACGATTGGGACGGGGTCCGCGCCATCATCTAAACAGTTGCTCACTCCTTCGACTGATCGCCAATATGCACGATCCTGCGGTCCTGTGGCGGGCAGCTTGCCCAGACCCGTCCTGGGCCAAGAACGGCGCGCGCCTCGACCACCCGTCAAGAACTCGCGATGGGAGGACGCCCGGGAATGTAGCCCTGCCACTCGGACCGCTCGACGATCGCCTCCCATTCAGTGCGCGGCGTAGTCGCTGGCGGAGGGACCGTGGTGAACCCGGTCGCCCACAGGGCGCCGACCGGGACTTCGAGGAGCGGAGTGAAGGGCACCTGAAGCCCATTGATTCGGTGGGCGGATCAGAGTGCCACCCCCAGATCTCCTGGAAAAGGCTTCCCCCGACGCTCACGCCGGTGAGACCTGCCGCCGCGCACGCGCCCATGGTCTCGAAGTCCACCCACGGGACCACCATGTACGGCCACGTCTCGCTGGCAGTGGTAGGACCCCACACCTCGATCGCGGCGTTAGACGTACGCGTCGCGGCGACCACCAGATTACTGAGCGTCTGCGGCGCAGGGGCACTCTCGCCAAGCTCGGTGAGCTCCACCTCGAGGTGCACCCATTCCTCCGGGTGCCCGTCCGGTACATCGATCGCGTACTGCCCGACGACGCGCTGAAGAGAATCAGGCTCGGTGGCCAGCGCGATCTTCATGTCGGCCAGCACGAGGGGACCGCGGTCAATCAGATGAAGACGGTCGTCCAGCGGGGTTAGACGGATCGTCTCTCCCTCGAAGTTCACGAATGCAGCTCCTCCGTGGGCATCAGGTCTCTTGGATATGCCCGCACCGCCAATACTGCAAGTGGCCACCGTAGCTTGCCCTAGTCCGCCCGTGCCCGGCCTCAGCCAACCGTCCCGTTATGCGTCTGCGGCACTCCGTCGACACGCGCCTGGCGGGGTCAGAACTGGTCGAGGTCCATCACACGTAGATCATGAAGGAGGTTTGTCAGTACCTGCTCCTCGTACTCCCGGGCAGTGTCGTTGACTGCAGTCACTCGAAGGTCATACCGCCACAGTCGGCTACCGGGCGCGTACTCCCGTAGCAGGGCGACGATTCTTTGGCCTGCGTTGTCATCATCCGCGCGAACGTGGAGCTGTGCTCCCGATCGTTCTAGGCCGGTGATGAGCTCCAGTGCCGCTGATGAGGGCCAACCGTAGGTGCAGACAACGGGAGCGCAGTTGGCTCCGTAGTGCTCGGCAGCAGCCTCGACGACCGCGGGATTCTCACAAACGTAGACGCTGTCCACCCCAGGGGCCAGAGACCAAGCCCCACGGAGTGAGCGGTGGGTGAGCCATACTGGCTCCCCTGCCGCTGCCGCCGCCACCGCGATAGGCACCGCAGACGCGGTACCCGTGAGCATCAGGTTGAGGCATAGCACCAGACTTGAGACTTCGTCGCAGGCAATGCCTCGGGCTGTCCAAGTTGTCCGCCAGTTCTCACCCGCAGTGATGGTGCGAGGAGCGACACGATCGGCCAAGTCTACGTCAGGGTCTGCTTCGAATGCTTTGCAGCCTGCGATCAGCACAGCCACAGCCCGGCCGAGTTCTGTGTCCTTGTCCAACCCATGCGGATCATCCAAGACGGCGGCTGCGAAAACAGGGAGAGACATCGAACCCTGGTTAGCTGTTGGCAGCTTGGCCCAGATCGCACTTACCTGATCGGCCTGACGCTTCAGGCTTCCTGATCCTGCTCTGGGGCGCGCCCTCAGCTTCAGGAACCACTGAGCCACGGAGTCCGGAATACCGGCAGCGGCGAGGCTGGACAGGGCCTCGCCGAACTCGCTATCTCGCTCGGCCTGTTTCTGGGCCTTAAGGACCCGCAGATCATCCACCTGTCCTTGGGCCTCGGCGAGGGACCGGAGCGTCACGGATCGACCAGCGAGCGCCTTCTCCAAGGGCTCAGCACTGACGCCTCTGCCAGACGTCACCCAGGAAAGTCCAAGCAGCTTGCCAACTTCACGACGCTCCGACTCGGTGAGTTCCACCTTGATCTCACCACGCACAACCCCTCTGTGCGCGATCCGCCGCCGTACCTCCTCGATGACCTTGCTGGGTCCGGGCAGCTTGGCCCAAGCCAACAGGGAGGTGTCAATGTCGCTATTCGTCACTGGGCTCTCCAGCAGCAGTAGAGAAGAGGTCTGGAGCCGGCTCTTGGTCTGCCCTTGCGGCTGTTGCTGCCGCCCGTGCCGCTAGGTGAGCTGGGTCTGGAAGCTCGAGGGGCTCCATGCGTCCTGCCGCCCAGAGCATGAGTGTGAGGTCGGCCCCGGGCAAGGGATGTGGCGCTCGGACGACCTCGTACATGGCGGCGCTGGGCACTGATGCTGCGTTCACAAGGGGCCCCGGGCCAGCCAGGAGGTAATCCATGTCGAATTCGTGGAGCAGTCCGAGGACGCTGGAGCGGTTGGGGCCGTCAACGCCGTCGAACGCTTCGTCTAGCCACAAGGGTCGCGGGCCTGTTGGGGTGCCCTGGTACATCGTGGCCAGAGCCGCGACCAGGGGCAGCATGAGGGTGACGACGCGTGCACCACCGGAGAGTTCTCCGTGTGCGTCGCGTTCGAGTGGTGTCCACCGGCCTGCCCCGATACGGCTGTCGATGACGACGGTGAACCACCGTCGGTAGTCCAGGACTTCTGTTAGGCGGCCGCGCCAGTCGGTTTCGCCTTCGTCCCTGGCTCTGCGCTGGGCCTCCTCAACCCGGCTGCGCAGGAAGAACTGGATCTGGTCTTGAGCCTCCTTGGACAGGAGGTCGAAGGCCTCTCCGCTGAGGGCGTCGAGGACCTCGGCGCCGTGGGGGTCTTCCTCCAGGGGCGCACGGCGGAGCCGGAGGGTGATCCGGCTGGTCCCCGTCGGGTGCTGCGCGAGCGTCTCGTTGATGGTCTTTTCTAGCGAGTGGACGGTCTCGAGACGGTCGCGTAGGTGCTCGATGAAGGTGGAACCGAGGAGCTTGTCCAGCGTCTCGTGCCAGGCCTGGTCGTAGCCCCGCTGGAGTTCTTCGTGCTGCTGCGCCAACCGGATGAGGGCTTCTCGTGGGCTGTACCCGATGCCCGAGCTGTCGACGACCACTTCGACCACTGGTAGCTCGTCAGGATCGTCAGACTCGATGATGCGCACGGTGCGTCCGGCGTTCACTTCCAAGATGGAGCGCAGCTGTGTGGTCTCGTCGGCGAGCTTGCGCCAAGCCCGCTGGATACGAACGTTCTGCGCGTGGGTATCTCTCTCAGGCCAGTCCGCGAGGCTGATGGCTACCCTGGCCGCCCGTGCCGCGTCCAACGCGCCAGAGGTGGTTGACGTTTGTGCAGCCCCGATGTCGAAGGCTTCGGGCAGTCCGCAGCCAACCACCCTGTTCCATTCTTCGGTAGCATCCTCTCGTACTTGCCTGGCTTTTCCTCGCTCCTCTTCAATCAGCTGGAGCTGTGCCTCCGCGCCGATACGTTCTTCGGCGTATTGAGAACGCGCCTTCTGCCTCAGCTCGGCACTTTGGCTTTGCTCTTCCAGGAGCATGTCGATCTCCTGCACGCGTGCCAGGAGCTCCTGCCCGTCTTTCGAGAGCGCCTCCAGGGCCGTACGTGCCTGTACCTTGAGGAGGTCGGCCTTCTGGCTCAGTTCGTGTGTCTTGTTCTCCTCTTCGGTGGCTCTGGATAGCTCCCGCTCGGCGATACCCTCTGCCTGCCGTGCGTTGTGGCGTTCCCCATGGAGAACCCGCCGCTCGGTGCGCAAGTTCTCTAGCCGTCCGCCGAGAGCATCGAGCTGCCGCTGGAGTAGCTGGAGCTGGTCGTCTGCTTGGGGAAGATGATGCGCATTCCTCCAGGCAGAGGCCGCACGTCGTGCCTCGGCGACCTTCTCGTGAAGGCCATCGAGAACCTGCTGTTCGGCTGCGAGGCGGCCGGCAGTGCCATCCTTGTGCTTCTCCGCAGTGGAAACGGCACGGACCAGCGCCACAAGCGTTGAGTCGTCCGGGGCGTCCGCTGTGACTGCCCTCAGCCTTGACAGGCCATCCTCTGCGGTTCGGGCCGTGGCGTTCGCCTCATCGATCTGGTCGGCAAGCGCATGGAGCTCGTTGCTGAGCGTGGCGATGCGCTGCTCGCGACGTGCTTGCCGGGCCGCGGTGCCGAGGTAGCTGGCGCCCTCATTCGGGGTCGCGCACTGCCCTGTCATGCCAGCAATGGCCCAACGTCCATCGGCGGCGATGAATGAGCCGTTCGGCGGGAGCGGTCCCGTGGTGACCCAGGCGACGGAGGACAGCACGGTCGTGACCGACTCGGCAAGGACACCGGCATCAGCGGCAGGCGTGAGTATCGCAGCCAGCGATACACCAGCGGACGTCTCACTGCCGGGGGATACGACTGCCTCAATCCCGTCGCGGGCAGCGTCCCACATGCCATCTGGTGTCACCCAGGCATCAAGGAGCCCCGCCGCCGCGAGTGCGGCCTCAATGATGCCGAGTTCCGCAGCATCAGTCCCGTCAGCGGGGTCGAGAAGCCGCCAGAGCGGAGCGCCATGGGGCGAGGGAAACGAAGGCCTCTCTCGCCGGGCCCAACCGTAAGGACCGGGGGGCGCTTCGTCCGGTTGGCTCCGGAGCCGGTCGATCTCTTTCTGCTTTTCATCTGCCTGTACTTGGAGAGCTTCAGAGGCCGCCTCGGCCTTGTTCTTCGTCGCCAGCAGCAGTTCACGCCGGGGCCCAAGGAAGTCTTGGTCGATGAGCCGTCGAAGGACGGGGCTGGCATTCTTGCCGCGGACCCGATCGACGACTTCCGTCCAGGTCTGGACCTGTTGTTCCGACGGCGGGTCTGAGATGTTGACGGACCACTGCCCGATGTGATCTACGAGACGCTGGCGTTCACCGTCTGCTTCCTCAATCGCCGAGGTCAGATTCTTGCCGGCCTGCTCATCGGCGTCCTTGAGGGTTCGTACTGCCGCGTCCTTTACTGCCGCCTCGTGTCGGATGCTTTGAAGCTCTCCGAGCAAATCATGAAGGTGCGCAACGTGGTTGCGACGTGCCTCGTACGAGGCCTGGGCGCGAGTGTCATCCCCATCAGTGATCCATTGCTGGACAGCTACGGAGAAGCCTGCATCGCAAGCCAGCTGCGCAGTGCCTTGAGCTGCCTCCCGGATCTTCTCTTGGTGGACTGACACCGCTTCGCCGAGTTCCTCGGCCCCCTTCCACAGCTCGTCAGCGGAGCTCCTGGTGCTCTTCGCGTGCTCGTCCTGCCGTGCCGCGTCCTCTGCGAGACGCTCGGCTTCCTCAGCGAGGGTGCGAGCCCGTTCCTGTGCCGCTTCCGCATTGGTGTAGGCGTCACGTCGCCGGATCTCGCTCTGCTCGGCAAGCAGATCGTCCCGCTGCCGCTTCTCCGTGGCTGACTCCTCATCGATCTTGTTGATCTTCTCGAGGGCCGTGTCACGGCGTCTACTCTCGTTGCGTGCCCTGCGTGTGATCTCGTCGAGGGTGCTGTTGGCGGCAACGACATTGTCCGCAGCATGGCGGACGGTCGCTCCGGCCCAGGGCATCCAGGCACGCCGGTTGAAGGCGCTCAGAGCATCCCGGGCCTGCTGTGCGCTGTCACGATCGTTGGTGATCTTCTCTAGTTGGTCCCAGCCTTCGGCGAGCTGGCGAATTTCGTGGTCCTTGAGGGGTGGGAAGGCCATCCGTAGCTGCTCGGACAGGAACTTCATGTCGAGGCGTTCGCCAAGCTTGGGGGTTCGGATCACGCGCAGCATGCGGACGTAGCTGTCGAGGGCCGTCTCATCACTGTCGAAGACGAGGTGCGCGAGGTTCCTCTTGTAGTCCTCTGCCGAATCGCAACGGTGCCATCCGCCGGTTGCTTCAAGGTCGCTCGCGGGGATGATGGCAGCGCCCTTCACGAGCAGGATGCCGTCGCGGACGCGGGCAGGTCCTTCACACACTGCCCAGGTCAGTGACGGTCGGCCGGACTTGGCGCGCTTGGCCTCCGCGTAGAGGAGGGCGGTGACGTACTCGGGCCCTGTGGCGGTCATACGGCCGTACTCGACCCAGATCCATCCGCGGTTCACCGACTTGGATGCGTCGCGTCGATCCTTGTCGGAATCGGTCGGTTCCACGTAGTACCGGAAGCGTTTCTTGCCGTCCCCCAGGGTGTCGATGAGGTGCGGTCCCGTGTTTCCGGCAAGCATGATCAACGTGGTGAGCGTCATCAGCGTCGACTTGCCGGTCTCGTTGCGCCCCATGAGCTGGGCTCGCCCGCCGCTGGTCCAGAACTCTGCTACCTCGAACTCCCACATGTTGACCACGCCGGCGCGTAGCTGCTGCCAGCGGTCAGTGCGTGTGGGTTCGGGAAATCCTCCTGATACTGCCGCTTCGCGCCAGCTCAGGAGCTGCTCGGGGGACAACGCCTCACTGGTGGCTCCGCGAATGTCGAGGCCGACGGTCTGGGTGGTGTTGTTCACTCCGAGTCCTCCGTAAGGGGCGTTGAGCTGGTCCAGCCCGCCCCTGGCTCTGGGTCCCGATATCTGCCGGCTGCGGCCGTCAGCGTCCAGTTGCCGCTGTCGTCGACGTTGAGAAGTCCTGCGTCGCGC
Source organism: Streptomyces sp. NPDC001492 (assembly GCF_053597275.1). NCBI lineage: Bacteria > Bacillati > Actinomycetota > Actinomycetes > Kitasatosporales > Streptomycetaceae > Streptomyces > Streptomyces sp. NPDC001492. The sequence continues at coordinate 42,097 of NZ_JBSFHW010000014.1, forward strand.
AGGGTTTCTTCAGCTATTGGTCTGATCCGTTCAGGGCGCTGTTTGAAGTGGTCTGTCAGATCGGCGTGATGGTGGCGGTGCAATCCGGAGGCCAGAGCGTCGACTTGGTGAGATCTCAGGGAGATGGTTCCGTCCGTGGATCGTTGCCCGGTGGTTGCTGCCGCGTCGCACATCCTGAGTGCCACCCATGAAGCTGCGGCCGCCTTGGGCCAGTCGAGCGTCGCGTCTGCTGTCCATGCGTGGTCGGGGTGAAGGATGAGTACCAGTCCCTCGGCGCGGACTTCGACGGTTCCCCCAGTCATGGTTCGTGCTGCATCAGCCAGGCGACCGGCCATGCTCGCGGCGTACGCGGCGTCGTCTTCGTCAAGGTCGGCATACAGCAGTGCCGGCGTCTCGATGAGGATGCGCAACATGCGCGACCAGCGGGTTGCCGCCAACAGCTCCTGCTCGCCTTCTGCTCGTGCTGACAGGGCCAGGGCCACGGTGTGGGGGTCGAGGAACTGAAGGAGCGCGGCACGGTCTATGTCGTATCCGGCTCCGATGCCGGTACGCGCTGCCTCCCAGGCGCGCAGCATTTCTTCGTCGCGTGTGCGGCGGACGAGGACTCCGTGTGACTCCAGTCGACGGACCGCGAGCATCAGCATGGAGCGTTCCGGGCCTTGCTCCGGGTCGTAGGCGGTTACCGGGCTCGTCTCGAGGCTGGTGATTACACGAACCTGGTCCGAGATAGCCTGCAGGGTGGTGGTGCTGTCCCTCTCTTCACACGCGGCGGCGGCCAAGAGTGCGAGTACGAGCTCCCGTCGCCTGGGGGGTTGTGAGGTGTAGGGGGCGGCGATCGTTCCGGCGTGGGGTGTGCGGTGAAGCCGGATTATCTGCCCGGCGACGATGAGCCTGTATCCCAGTCTGCGGAACCACTCACTGAGTTGCCGCTGGTGGCGCATAACAAGCCGGTGGAGTTTGCTGTCATTGGCCGTGGTTACCAGCGGCTTAGTCAGGAGACCGACGAAGGCGCTTTGTTCCTCGAAACGCTTGTTGACGGTGAGCGCCTTCATCCCCGCTGAAACTCCAAGGTCACGTCATCGAGCACAACGACTCCTTCGGGAAGCTGGATAATCGCGGACGACTCGGCTTCGGGGGCCGGAACCATTCGGATGCGCCACCGCGAGTCTTCGGTGGATGCGCTGCGAGATCCATCCGGATGCCTTGTGCCTGCTCTCGCGGTGGACAAGAGTTCCCAGAGCAAGGCGCCCTCTGCATCGGTGAGTTGCCCCCAGCTACTGAGTGGCTGTCCGGAACGGCGCAGAACTCGTTCTTCCGCGTCGGCGAGCTCACGGCGGGCCTGGGCTGCCTTGCTCCTCGCTACGGCGCGAGCGTGGGAAAGGTCGGGGATGCGCCCCGGCGTCCCTTTCAACGCTTGGTGGCCTCGCGCCCGCACTCGACGATCCACCGCGGCAGGAGGGGCCTGCCAGAACGATGATCCGGCGGGAGCGGCATCTGGAGCGTTGAGGATCAAATGGACCGGCTGGTAGAGGCCCGTTGCCCTGCGCCAGAGGTTCCAGGCTGCCTGGTCGTCGTCAGCTCGCTCCAACTCGCCAGCCAGGGCCAGCACTTCTGCTCGGCGACTTACTGCTCCGCCTACGGAAAGCAATGTCCTGTGGCTGCGCAGTACGTCCGGTACAGCGTCTCTGACCTGGCGTCGTAGACGTCGGGACTCGTTGTCTCGGCCACAGAACCATGCTCGGAGCGTCGCCGCCGCATCCGTCAACTCACGGACCGTATCAGCAAGCACATCATCAGGTGCCTCTGCACCGAGGCGATGTAGAGCGATCGCTCGCCACGTATCGTCGTCGGCCTCTGCTATCCGGAGAGCGAGAGCCCCGATGGCCGGCGTATGCAGGTCGACGCTCGCACCCCACACGTCGACGTAGTTCCGCAATAGGGCTGTGATGGATTCGATCTTGTCCGCGGTGGGGGCTCCGCTCAAGCCGTGAGCCATTGCCGACTGCCAGCGGTGGGCAGCACGTTGCATGTCACTCAGAGTCAGCTGTACTTGCGCCCAGGCTGTATCCGCTGTCTCGTGATCTCGTCCAAGTGCCGCGCTGCAAAACTCCTCCAGGTGCTTGGCGATCAGCGCGGGCCCCAGGAGGGCAGATGTCGATGTGTCGTGTTGCGCCCGCTCCTGCGTCACAACGAAGCGATGCAACTCTGCTGCTTGCTGGGTGAGTTGATACCGCTCACGGTTCCGGAGAAAGTCCGTCTCCAGCTCGGCACGGTCCTGCCAGCTCTCGACGGTCCCCCACTTGAACAGCTGCGCCATCTTCTGATCGAGTTCCAGGGCGTCCTCACGGAGCAGACCCTCTACTACGGCGTCGCCAAAACGCGCTGCCGCGTGCTCGCGCAGCAGCCGCGGCAGATCCACCCTTGCGACTCCCGTGAGAGATCGTGCCTGCGCTTCCAGGAGTACGTCGACAATCAGCCGATACGGGGCAGAATTTCGGACAGTCAAGTATGACGCGAACCGAACCCGCCCGGGCAGCCCCGCAAGAGCCCACGCATCAACTTCTATCGCTGCACCATTACGATCCGCGCGCTGCCGAGGTAACGCATTCGAGCGAATGTTCGGAGCTTGGTTGATTGCTGCTTGTTCATCCACCCGTGATTCCTCCCAGCAGCACCTCATTGCGCTACCCAAGGACCGTAGCTTCCGGCACTGACAATCGATCCGGCCCTTGGCCCTAGCTGCCGATCAAGAAGCATTCCCAGAGAACCTTGATGCGAGACATGACACAGGTGATTTGACAGCCGCCCGACACATCCAGTCTTCTGGCGAACGAGCCTGCTTGGCTCACCTAGGCTCGACGTTGGGCGTGGGGCTGGAGCCTCATGTCCACCGCGTCTCGCATTCCGGCCTCGCTCTCGGACCTGGCCGTCCCGATCGATGAGCTGGCCCCGTACCACCGCAACCCGCGTACCGGTGACCTGGACTCGATCACTGAGTCTCTGTCCACCAACGGCCAGTACCGGCCGATCGTCGTCAACCGCGGAACGCTGACCGGGCGTCCAAACGAGATCCTCGCCGGCAACCACACGTTCAAGGCAGCCAAGCAGCTCGACTGGGAAGAGATTGCCGTCACTTGGCTCGATGTCGATGACGACGCCGCAGCGAAGATCGTCATCGTCGACAACCGGACCAGCGATCTCGCCGGGTACGACACGGTGCTCCTCGCGGACATCCTCACCGAGCTCCCCGACCTCCAGGGCACCGGCTACGACCAAGAGCAGCTCGACCAGCTCCTGGACGAGACGGCACTCCCGGCCCCCATCGAACTTCCCACAGATGGGGCCGACACGGGGGCAGCGGCGACGGTGGACTACCTGCAGTGGGGGTACATGCAGTGGTCTTCCACCCGTGTACGGATCACACAGGCCGAAGTCGAGTTGCTCGACGCGCTGTACAAGCAGTTCGTCAGCGACCACGACTCCGATCTCGGGTTCGGCTGGCACGTCCTCAACGAGGAGCACCGTGCCGAAGAGGGAGGGGTCGCGTGAACCCGCTCGACGTTCGCTTCGACCCCGCCTACCCCCTGTCCAAGCTGCGGCCCGCGGACTACAACCCGCGTCGCCTGTCCGAGGAGTCGTTCGTCCGGCTGCAGGGCTCGCTACGCCGCCACGGCGTCGTGAAGCCCGTCATCCTGAATGCCGACGGGACACTGGTCGCGGGCCACCAGAGGACCAAGGGATTGAAGGCGATCGGCGAGACGACGACGCCGGCGATGATCCTGCCGCAGAAAGTGCGGCTGCAGGACGAGATCAAGTTCAACCTCCTGCACAACCGGGTCGAGACCGAGTCGTCCGTGGCGTACGCGGAGCCTGGCCCGATCGGGCAGTGGTGCTGGATTCCCTGGCAGACCATCGAAGTTGAGGAGTCGAAGAACCTACCGTTCCAGCAGGCGATCGGGTTCATGACCGCCGCCCACGGGCCGTGGGGGTCGGTGGTTATCGACGACCAAGGCCGCATCGTGCTGAACGCCGAGTACGCGGCCGTCGCCAAGGCCCAACGCTTCGACATCCTCGCCTGGACCTGCGCCTCCTTCGATGCCGGCCAGCTCATTGAAGACCTTACTGGCGAGTACGGCGTCTACGACTGGACCGGTCTTGAGGAACAGGCACCGGTGTGGAACCAGCACATCGTGCAGCCGAACCGGCTGCGAGAGCACTCCTCGAAGGCCAAGGCTGACAAGGTCCGCTACAAGTCGGAGGTTTGGGAGCGCCTCGTACTGCCGTGGCTGACCACCTCCCACCGGGTGGTGGACTTCGGCGCCGGGCACGGCGACTACGCCCGGCACCTCCGCGGCAAGGGCTACAAGATCCATGACTACGAGCCCTACCGCACACTGAAGGGCAAGTACGCCGTCGACATCCGCACGATCGTCGGCCAGATCCGCACGATCGAACGCGAATTGAGGCAGAACGGCCTCTATGAGGTGGTGGTCCTCGACTCGGTCATCAACGCCACCACATCCCTCGACTACCAGCACTGGGTGCTCACCACCGTCAACGCGCTCTGCACAGCGGACGGGCAAGTCTGCATAGGTACACGCAACTTGGAGCGGGAGCTGGCGTACGAGAACTCTGAGCACTCCATCAGCCGCGACTCCACCCGCCTCTCCTTCCTCGACAGCGAGAACGTCGACATGCGGTTCGTACGCGGCAAGTGGCAGCGCATCCGCTACCACACCCCCGAATCCCTGCGGGGCCTGCTGTCTCGCTACTTCGAGGACGTGGAGTTGAGCGACACCACGAGGGCCACCGTGAAGGCCGTATGCCGCAAGCCGCGAGCCCTCCCCATCGAGGAATACGAACGGCCATTTTCCGAAGAATTCAATATGCCCTACCCTAACAACTACCGACATAACAAGCATCGCGGAATAGCGTCAATTCTGATAGAATTGACCAAGGAAAGGAATTCAACCATGGAGGGATAGAGGAATGAATTCGGGGGTGAACCCAGATAAGGTTCGCATAGAAATAGAAGCGCGCGACAGATACCACATCATGTGGCTGGCCGGCATACGTGAACTCGACCTGACGCAGCACTGCCTCAAGACGTTCGCCGAGTGCGACCGCCATAACATCAACACCAAGCTCAGGCGCCAGGTCCTACACCTGCCAGCCACCAACCCGCCCGCAGCCTGGTACCTGTGCGCACTGCCGATCCCATGGGACTGGACCCGAAACGCGCACCTCGCGTTCGAGTATGCACCTGGCGAGACCTGGGAAGGCGACGCGCTCGCCCGAGGCCTCGGAGTGAGTCTCAGCGACGCTCGCCCCATCAGCGGTTGGGGCGAGCACTCCATCCCACACGACGCGCCCAAGAGGAACTCGCGCCTGTATCGGAGTTGCCGCAATTGGCAGTTTGCTTGGTGGCTTCGAACCCACCGCAAAGTACCCGATGCCAAACAGTCGACTATCGGAATCCGCCCGGACGGCGGGCCAGAGCAATTGACCTTCGGGTAGCCCTTAGCTGTCTAATCGGACACACGTGGGAGCAGGGACGGTAAGGGCGGGTTACCACCTCTGCCTGGGGCAGAGGTGGCCGGGGTGGTACGTCAACGCAGATGCCTGGCGGAATCTCATGTCGCCTGCAATCAGCTCTACGCAGCGGCCTACGACAGGGGAAGGGTGTCTTGTTCAGGAATGCCAAGGTCGGCGAGGTATTGAATTCGAGCATTTATGGCCGCGGTGAAGCGGAGCCAGTTGAGGCCGCTGACAGGTTCTGTAGGTTTCGGGTTATCCGCCGAAGAAGTGACGTAGCACACGGCGTCGTAAACCTCTTCGTCAAATAGACGCTGGCAGCATACAGCGAATCGCTCCTGGTACGACATGCCAGTCCACTTGTCGTCGACGACAAGGCTCCCCCTGTCGATGTTTACTGCCGAACGCGATCCGGGGGAATCCTCCATAATGAAGAGGTAGCCGAGCCAGGGCTTCTCTCCCCCAGGGAAGAACGGAGCCAGCGATGCGCGCCTGAGATCCATCGCGCTTCCGAGTGCCTCCTCAACTCGGTTGTTGTAGTTCTTGCTGTACCCCTTTTCATCCTTTCCTGCTCCCAGCCCCTTCAGTTCGAAGGCTGCGACCAGAGTCTTGCCGTGCGTGACAACGACATCCCACTTCTTCTGAGGGCGATAGTACCCGGGGAGTCCCAGAGCGTTGCCCGATATCTTAATGTCTTTGGGGGAATAACCTGCATCGAGAAATATCTTTGCCAGCAAAGCCGCAATGGCATCAAAATGCTTGCCACCACGCACCGACCCGGAGGTGCCGGCGCCGACGGCGTCCCTAATCGCAGAGACCTCTAGTTGGGCATCCTTGACGCCCCAGTAGGCAGCGATGGCGTCCTCGAAGTCCTGGCGGCTGACCGTCAAGTTGTTCTCCTGCTAGTCGGGGAGCTGAGCTAGTCCCTGTTCGCACAGCTCCGGTCTTAGGTAGCGCATCTGAGTCGGGGTATGCGGCCTGGTCGGTGTGGTCATCGTCACGCACGTCACTGGGTAAAGGGCGGGCATCTGATCGGCAGAGTTGGCGACTTGGGAAGCGCCCCGAGGCTTCAGTGGCTGTGGAGCCGCCTTGCCGTTCCTACAGTGGGAGAGGGTTGCCTTGGGGAATTCCAAGGTCCGCGAGGTACCTGATGCGGGCATTGACGGCCGCAGAGAAGTGGCGCCAGTCAAGGCTGTCGACGGGCTCCGTCGGCTTGGGATCACTCGCCGATGAGGTGATGTAACACACCGAGTTGTACAGGCCCTCGGCCTCAAGTCGCTCGCAGAAGATGGCGAATCGGTCCTGATACGAGCACCCGTCCCAGACACCGTCAGCAGGCAAAGCTCCTGTTGCCGTCTTGACTACGGAGCGGGACTTGGGGTGGTCCTCCATTATGAAGAAGTAGCCGAGCCACGGCTTCTCTCCGGGGAACATGTTGGTGAGCGCGGCACGACGCAGGTCGACTGCACTACCCAGAGCTTCCTCAACTCGGTTGTTGTAGTTGTTCCCGAACGACGGGCCGCCAAGGGCTTTGAGTTCGAAGGCAGCGACCAAGGTCTTGCCGTGGACGACCACAACATCCCACTGCTTCTGCGGACGGTAATAGCCCGGCAGTTCCAGGCCCTGCTTCTTGCTGACCCTGATGTCTTCAGGCGGATAACCCGCGTCGAGGAAGAACTTGGCGAGCAGCGCGGCAATGGTGTCGAAGTGCTTGCCTCCGCGTACCGCACCGGCGGTGCCAGCCCCGACCCGGTCCTTGATGGCGGACATTTCGCGCTGGCTGTCCTTGGCGCCCCAGTACGCTGCGACGGCGTCTTCGAAGTCCTGGCGGCTGACCGTCAAGTTGTTCTCCTGCTAGTCGGGAAGCTGGTCCAAACCGTAGGCACGTAGAGCAGCCTTGGTTGCGGCCTGTACGTCCCGTTCATCGAAGGCCTTGGCCAGGGCCTTCCGGTCGGCCTCGGCCATCTCTGCGGGGTCGGGGACGCGGATCTTTCGCAGATACTGCGCCTGGAAGCGGAGCGTGCCGCCCCGCATCTTGACTGCGTACGCTTCCACGAATGCCTGGGCAACCTTGGAGAGCAGCAATCCGCCCAACACCCGCAGGTCCCACGTGTCAGACACGATGAAGTACAGGTTGTGGTGAGGGTACAACCCGCCCTGGTCGAGCACGGGGTGGATGGTCAACTTCATGTCCGGGAACAGCAGCTTCGGACGCCGAGTGAGACCGTGATCAACCTTATCGATCGTTTTGTACCAACGGCTGGGCTGCTTAACGGCGATGTACCGCTTGGCGAGCTGCTCGCGGTGCTCTTCGAAGTACGCAGCGAGCCTCGGATACGCGTCAAGATCAACAAGCTGGCCGCTCGTGGTCCACGGGTTGACCAGGAAGGTGCCCTTCCAGTTCAGCGAGCCGCTGGTGGTGTCTCGGACCATGGCCATCGGGAGCAGCCGATCGGGCTCCACCAGGTCGCGATCATGAGTGAGGAAGATCTTGTCTGCTCCCGTGGCGATCCCGATGCCAACCCGAGTTCCCGTGGTCTCGTCTTCCAGGAGACGGAACCGATCACTGAGGTCTTCCAGCATGGCTAGTCGGGCGGGAGAGGCTGCCGGCCACGAGTCCTCTCCGGGGAACCAGTGAGGCAAGCGGGCCGCATGGTAGGAGGGTTCCTTGACCAGATCCTGGTCCGCATCGGTAACCCATGCACGAAACTCTTCAGCCGCTCGCGCATCGAAGGCACGCGTAGTGTCCGCCGCGATGGCCTCGCCTTGAGGGGCATTCCTGATGATGGTGATTGCCGGATAGGCGGACACCTGTTCCTGGAAGGCATCCACGTCATGCATGGTCAGGACCAGGTCCATTGCGTATTGGCGGGTCACAAGCTGACGCAGCGCCCGACCGTATTGGTTGCGCATCCAGCGGTCCGCGCAGATAAAGGCGAGCCTCCCGTCTGGTTTGAGGCTGCGTAGCCCGATCTCGTAGAAGCCGATATAGATGTCCGCTCGACCGCTCATCGTCGGGCAGCCTCGGCGATAGGCGGTCATCCGCTCATCGGGGACGTCTTCGAGACGGATGTATGGAGGGTTTCCGACAACGTAATCAGCGGGGGCCACGGGTGAATCCTGTAGCAGAAAGTCACCCTGCTTGATCCAGGATCGGACGACCTTCTCGACGTCCGAGGCGTCCCATCCATCGCTGACGAGCTGCGCCGAGATGGTCTGGCGACTGTGGTCGATGTTCTGCTCGACAAGATCGAATGCCTCGACTGCGTCGATGGCATCGAGAAGGGACCTATCGTGCGCTCGGCAGGAGGCACTGATTCGGGTCGCGATCGCGCCAAGGAACGCTCCGTGACCGCAGGCAGGCTCCAAGATCCGCAGCGCGGTGAGATCCTGCTCTTCGGTGTAACCGACCAGGTCCAAGATGGAATCGACTACCCAGCGTCGCGTAAACACCTCGCCGTGCTGAACCGCTTCTCGGAGCGATTCGGGAACCGGGAGGGGCTTGGTCTCGATGTCAAAGAGTGCCTGAGCTGCCACGTGGTGACCCTACCGCTCTCGCACCACCTTGGGCGTCACGTATCGCGAGCGCAGCGAAGCCGTCGGCACGCCGACGGCTATCCGCTTCGCTGAGAGATCATGGACGGTAGGCGCGGGGCCCAGGGAGTTGTTTCATGGGCCGCCCCAACCGCGCCACCCGGGCTGCCATCACCCAGCGCCGCGCCGACGCGATCGACCTCAAGCTCGCTGGCGTCGACTGGCTGGCGATCGGCCGCAAGCTCGCAGCCGACCCAGCAATCAATTCGGACGGTGTCGCGTACCCGCAGGGGTATGGCATCGACAAGTACAAGCGGGGTCTGGAACCACCGTCCGACAAGCGCCTAATCGAGCTGGCCTGCAAGGACGTCTCCAAGGCCCTTGTGGAGCGAACCACCGTGCTGGACGAGAACACCGACGAGCTGCGCCAGCTCATGGTGGAGCGCCTCGAGCGCCTCTTCTTCACTGTCTACCGGGCCGCGATCCGCAGCGGCGACTACCAGGCCGTGGACCGCGCCGTGCGGATCATCGAGCGCAGCAGCCGCCTCCTGGGACTCGACCGGCCCGTCCGAACGGAGCTGTCAGGTCCGGACGGTGGGGCGGTGCAGGTCGAGACCGCAGGACTAGAGGAGCTGGAGCGGCTGATCAGCCTCGCCGGGGGCGATGCGGGCGAGGGTGGCCAGGGCTGACGAGGCCGCGGTCCTCCAGCTCTACCGGTCGCTTCCCGTACAGCGCCGCCGCGAGATAGCCGCAGCCTCCACCCCCGAGCTTCGTGCACAGCTCGTACGCATCGAGCGCGAGTTGGCGATGGACCGCTCCCCCGGGGCGATGGCCGCTGTCCTCACGGACGGGCGGGAGATGCAGGCCCCGCACCTGGCAAAGATCGACGCAGCGTTCGAGCAGGTCGCTGCAGGGAAGCCGACGAAGCTCCTGCTGACGATGCCACCTCGGCACGGCAAGAGCCGCCGCGCCGCGAGGTGGGCTCCGCTTTGGTATCTGCGGCGTCGCCCTGAGCACCGAGTGATGATCGCCTCCTACTCCTCCGACCTTGCCGATGATCACGGCCGGTGGATCAGGGACGCGATCCTCACCTACGGCCCACAGATCGGCATCAGCCTGCGGCCCGGGTCGTCTGCCGCGAACCGTTTCGACCTGGCCGGCACGGAGGGCGGCGCGGTCATGGCCGGTGTGGGCGGTGGCCTCACCGGCAAGGGCGCGCACCTGGCCGTGGTGGACGATCCGATCAAGGACGCCGCCGAGGCCTCCTCCCCTACGATGCGCAAGCGGTTGTGGGAGTGGTGGCAGGCTGTCCTGCTGACTCGTATCGAGCCCGGCGGCTCGGTCATCCTGATCCAGACTCGCTGGGACGAGGACGACCTCGCCGGCCGGGTCTTGGCGGACGAAGGCGACCGGTGGACGGTCATCGACCTACCCGCCCTTGCTCTGTCCGAGGACGACGCTCTCGGCCGGTCGGTCGGTACCCCCTTGTGGCCAGAGCGGTACGACACCGACGCGCTCGCAGAGATTCGCCGTTCCGTGGGCGAGCGAGTCTGGTGGTCCCTCTATATGCAGCAGCCGCGCCCGCAGGACGGCGGCGTGTGGCAGTGGCAATGGATCACCGGTAACCGCATCAGCGCAGCCCGGTTCCGCGGCATCGATCTGGCCCGGATCGTCGTCGCTGTCGACCCGGCAGGCGGAGAGTCTGCCGTCGGTGACGAGACCGGCATCGTGGCAGCGGCCAGCGACCGCGAAGGGCACCTGTATGTCCTCGATGACCGCTCCGGCAACCATGGCGCCGACGCGTGGGGGCGGAAGACCTGTCTCCTCGCGATCGAGCTGCGCGCGGACGCCATCGTGGTGGAGGCAAACTACGGCGGCGATATGAGCCGCCAGATCCTCCAACAGGCCTGGCAGGAACTCCAGCGCGAGCAGTGCACCGAAAACATGCTGATGCCCGCGGTTCTGCCGGTCACCGCCAAGCACGGCAAGCGGCTCCGAGCGGAGCCGATCGCGCAGCTGTACGAGCAGGGCCGAGTGCACCATGTTGGCGAATGGCCCACCCTAGAGCAGCAGATGGTCACCTGGGTGGCCGGCATGGACAGTCCGGACCGGATGGACGCCGCTGTGCACGCGCTGACGCAACTGGCAGATCCACAACACCGCCACGCCAGCTCGATGTCCTATCGGGATGATCGGCTGGCACAGCGCCGCTGATCCATAGCGCCAATCGCTCAGAGGGCGGTACGTGGCCTGATGTCCGTTTCGCGCTTTCGGGAAGGGTGTGCAGGTTGGCCGCCATGGTGCCGGGCGGTTGATCCCGGACACGAAGCCCTTCGAAATGGCGGGGCTGCGGGTGGGTCACATCCCGATGTGGCTTACGGGACGCACCAGGACCGTCGTCATCGGACTGCTCTCGCCAGCGCAGATACTCCACGCTCTGCCATGCCACGCGCTGGCCTCGATCTGCTCAGCCCGTCTGATGCACCCCGCAAAGACGGCCTGCGTCGATCCAGCACTGCGGAAAATGGATCGCCGCAGGCGAGCGTAGTCTCCTACGGTGCCCGAATGCAGATCGTCGTGACGCTGGACTGTGTTGATACCGAGGCACAAGCGGAGTTCTGGCTCGCCGCCCTCGCACCGCTGGAATACCGGCGTGCCCTCGACGCACCTCCCTACCTCAGCCTGACCGGGCCCGCGCCGGCGCCAACTCTGCTCTTGCAGCGAGTCCCGGAACCGAAGCACGGGAAGAACCGAATGCATCTCGACATCGACTTCGGCACTGCCAATCTGGCCACCGAGGTTGACCGACTCGAACGACTGGGTGCCCAGCGAACCTCTGGAGAAGAGAATGAACACGGCTTCCGATGGGTCGTACTCACCGACCCGGAAGGTAACGAGTTCTGCGTCTTCTCCCCGCCATCAGGCGCCAGCACGGAGTAGCCCACGACTCCGCCTCTCATCGCGGAATGTTACAGATCACCGGTTCTGACACAGCTTCTTACGGCCGCGGCTGGGTGAACAATCCCTGCTCGATCTCGACCAGGATTCCGCGCTCGGCCAGTCGCTTGAGTTTCAGGCGGGTGTTGTTGATGTTGTTGGGCGCGATCTCCAGGTCCATCGCTTGACACACCTGCCGCGCTCGCAGCGGCGCATCGGCTGCGGCGAACACCGCCATGATCTGCTGATAGGCAGGATGGTCCGGCAGCTTCGGGACCGGCGGCGCGGGCGGCTGTGGATCGGGCAGCTCCAGTAGCGTCTTGCGGGTGATCCGGATCTCTTCGGCGGCCCGGCCGAGCTCGTCCAGCTGAGCAGTGAGCTGCGCGATCTGTTCCCTCGTCGTCTCGGCCTGAGTGGCGATCTCCCCCTCTCGCTCCTCCAGGCGCGCCAGCACCGCGCCGAGGGTCAACTCCCCGCCACTCATGCGCTGCGCCAGGACGGCGCGGTGGCCCCGGTCAGCCGGCGCAGTATCACCGCGGTCATCGCCCAGTACACCCGCGACTCGCAGGTGCGGGGCAGGTGCTCATAGTCGCGCACCAGCCGACGGTGCAGCATCAAGATCCCGTAGGCACGCTCCACGATCCACCGCTGGGGGATCGGAACAAAACCAATCTGCGCGATATTGCGCTCCACGACCTCTACCTCGATGCCCACCTTCTGCCCATGTGCGACGACGGCGTTCTTGAAGCCCTGGTCGACCAGGGCCTTCTCCACGGTGTCGGTGTCGGCGACGACCTTGTCCAGCAGCGTGATGCCGACGGCGTTGTCGTGCACGGACGCGGCCACCACGACCACCGCGATCACCAGCCCCAGGACGTCAACGGCCAGGCCGCGCTTGCGGCCCGGCACTTTTTTTGCCGCATCACGCCCCGTCGACTGCGCGGGCACCCCGGCCGCAGCGTGCACACTTTGGGTGTCGAGCACCACCAGGCTCGGGTCGGCCTTCCGCCGCGCCTTCTCCCGCACCTGCCAGCGCAGCAGGTCATGGATGGTCTGGTCGGTGCCGTCGTCGCGCCAGGTGTAGAAGTAGTACTTCACCGCGCCGGGCGGCGGGAAGTCGTGCGGGAGCAGGTCCCACTGGCAGCCGGTGCGGCCCTGGTAGAGCAGCGCGTTGACGATCTCCCGCATCGCGTACCGGCCCTGATGGCCGCTGACCGAGGGGTGCACGGCCTTCCACGCCGTGATCACCGGCTCAACCAGCGTCCACTGCTCGTCAGACAGGTCGGACTTGTAGGGCTTGCGCTCACTCACGGCAACCAGCCCAGCACGCCCACTGCCGCCGAAGGGGCCCGGATACCGTCCTGCCACACATTCAGGTGACGACAAAAACACCTACACACTCACATACCGCTCTCTGAAAGGCGGAGTACGTGGAGGGTTTCACCGGGCTCTGGCACTCGATCGGCGAGAACGTGCTTGCTGACGTGCTGGGTTCGTTCATCGTCATGGGGTTGGTGACTGGCGTCGGCAGGCTGTGGCGGCGCGTCCGTCCAGCCCGCTCGGCGCACCGTCCAGCGGAAGCACGCCCAGATTCCGAACGGACGTCATCGGACCCGTCGTAGATCAGTTGCATGCCTCCTGCAGGGTCCCGGCCTGCCCACGATGAGCACGGGCCCGCGTCACCTACCCTTGAACGGTGGCGCGGGGCTGACGATGGGACCTGTCCCCCGTGGGCCTACGCACTTTCCTGACCGACGCCTGGTCGTGGCTCAACTACAAGCCGGTAATGGCCGGCACTCACGATGGGCGCCCGCACCAGGCCCTCTCACCCGCGCTGCAGGCAACCTGGCTCCCCGACGATGCGGTGCGCCGCCTGGCGGCTTACAAGCTCCTGGCGGCCTACGACTCCAACCAGGCAGGCGAACTTGCCACCCTGGCAGGCAACGAGACCGCAGCCGAGCGAAGGGAGTTCGGAGACCCAGCAACTTTCGTAGACACCGCCCTCGCCCATCTGCTGGGGAAGACGCAGCAGATCGTCGTGCCGGGGGCCGAGCACGCAGGCGCCGACGCGACACCCGAATCAGCAGCTGCTGTCGAGGTACAGCAGCGACTGCGGGAGTGGGCGGAGGCGGAGCTGCTGCCGTTGCGGATGCAGGCCGCCGAACGAAAGGCCGTGCTGCTCGGCGACGGGCTGTACCTGCTGGCCTGGGATCCTGAGAAACGCCGTGTTCGGCTCAAGACCTACGACCCAGGGTTCTACTTTCCCGTCCTCGACGACGATGCCGACCCCGGGGACTATCCCCGCCGTATCCATCTGGGCTGGGAGATACCCGCGGACCCCAAGCGCGGGCTGAAGCCGAGGGTCCGCAGGATCACATACGAACTGGGACCCGTAGTCCCAGCTACCCGCAGCAGCACCGACGGGAACGGACAGGCGAGGCGGCGTCCGATCGTGGGCGGCACGGGCAGCCACGCTCTCGAGGTCGGCGACCGGTACGTGCCGGAGTCTGATCACATCGAGCGCACCTACCCGTGGGCGCCCGACCGGCCTTCGAACGTCACCTGCTATCTGACGGACGCTGAGTGGTTCCTCGACGACCTGCGCCACGGGCAGAGCCTTGACGATCTGCCACTGGACAAGGCGCACTTCCGGACTCGCCCCGACGGCGAAGTCCTGCATCGCCTGGACCTGCAGCTCGACTTCATCCCGATCGTCCACATCAGCAACACGGTCGCCGACGGCGAGCACTTCGGACAGTCCACCCTGGCAAAGGTCATGCAGGCCCTGGACGAGTTGGCTGAGACCGACACCGACTCCGCCCGCGCCTCCGCGACTACAGGTGCGCCCATCATCGGTCTTGCCGGGGCACGTGCCGAAGTCGATCGCGTTACCGGCCGCCCCAAGCCCCTGGCAGTCGAGCCCGGCACGGTCTTCCAACTCGCCGACGGCGGACGCATGGACGTCCTCGATACTTCTGGCCAGCTCTCGGAGCTACGGGCCAGGGTCGAGGAGATCCGCGACCGTGCAGCCGTCAACGCCCGCTTGCCTGCCGTGAGTCTGGGCACCGTCGACCCCTCCGATGTTCCGAGCGGCTACGCGCTCCAGCTTTCACTCGGGCCGTTGGATTCCCTGGTGGACGCCATGCGTCTGGCCCGCGCCCACAAGTACGCCCTGCTGCTGAAGATGGTGCAGCGCATCCATCAGGCCGGCCGAGCCGAAAGCTGGCCCGCGGGCCAGCCGCTGGCCGCGCGCATCGTGTTCGGCCCGCACACCCCGACCGACCGAACAGCGATCCTCGATGAGGTCGTCAAGGGCGTGTCCGCCGGAGTGCTCTCTTTGGAGACCGGGATCCGCATGCTGCAGGACGCCGGATACCCGATCGAGGATGCGCGAGAGGAAGTCAGCCGGATCACTGCTCGGCAGGAAGCCCCGGCGCAGGAGCGTCATCCGACGGCAGTTGCGTCCTCCTCATCCCTTCCCGCTGCTGATCAACGGGCTGACGAAGATGCTCTTCTTCGACGGTGACGAGGTTCCCTCCACCTACCTGAACCTTGTAGGTGCCTTCGCCGCCAGGCAGGCCCTCGATACGCGTCACGTAGAAGCACAAAACTGCGATGTCGCCGTACGAGCTGGGCAGCACCTCGCCGGTGCTGGACTCGATGCCCAAGGCCAACTTGCTTTTCGGAGGCGTCGTAGATAACAACGGCCTCCCCCGCAAGATTGGGAGTGCATTCGCCGCCCTCGCCCTTGGCCCCGGGGTCCGTCACGGGTGACGCACCCGACCAAGGCGGTGAAGGGGCTACGGTCCACCCACGGCTCCCATGCCCACAGGGAGACTCCGGCAGCGACGACCACGGCGGCCGTGACCCCCCATATCGCCGCACGGCGCTTCTTGAGCGGCTCGGAGTCCTTCGCTAGGGACATAGCAGGAGATACCAGGTTAGACCCTTGGACATCAGACATGAGTTGATCATCTCAGGTTTGCGCCGACTGACAGCCAACGCAGCCGTGTGCAGACGTGGTTGGCCTACGAGATCCGAGTGGCCAGTGCCGGCAGCGGATGTGTTCTTGGCATCCGTAGACTCGATCACGGCGCGGGGCCGTCGTGGGAGTAGCACCACTTGATGACCCACAGCCTGCCCGCTCCGCGTACCGTGCTCGGCTACCGCCAGGACGGCCGCCCCATCTTTCCGGTTCTCGGCGCCTCTTCCGACGATCCATCGAACGACGAAGTTACCGTCAACATCAGCCAGAAGCAGCTCAATACGCTGATGGCCCGGGAGAAGGATCAGGGCGGCCGGGCTGCGGTGCGTGGCCTGATCGAGAAGCTCGGCTTCTCCAATACCAGCGCGCTTGAGGAGTACCTCGCCGGTGTCCGGCAGGCCGAGCAGGAGCAGCTGTCCGAGGCGGAGCGCCGCGAGCAGGCGGTGATCGAACGGGAGAAGGCTGCTGTCGCTCGCGAAGCTGCGGCTGTTGTTCGTGAGCGTGACGCTGCTCGCCGAGTTGCCCTCGCCGGTATTGGGGCGACTGGTGCCGACCTGGACGACGCCGTGGCGCTCCTGCGCATCCCGGACGACGCGGACGGCAACGCCCTCAGCGAGGCGGTACAGGAGCTGAAGACTCGCCGCCCCGAGCTGTTCGCCAGCGTCCCCGCAGGCGCCCGGCAGCTTCCTGCAGCTCCTGGCGGCGCACCTGCCTCCGTCCCGCCGCCGCGCCCCGGCGGTGTCGGCCACAAGCCCGGTTCGGCCGGTCTGGAGATGGCCCGGCGTCGCGGCATCCTCCCTCCGTCCGAGTAACAACCGATTGGCCCTGGTTCGGGTCTTGTTGGGGACCACGCCCCTGCCTTCCTCCTCGTGGACCGCGCCACAACCGGTGAGTGCGCGACCGCACCCAGTACCACCAGGAGAAGCGGCGTTGATCCAGCCGTACACCACCTCCGTCACGGTGACCGCTGACCGGGACTGGCTCGCCTCCCGGCACGGCACCGACTCCACGGAAACCGTCACCCTCGATCTGTCGAAGTTCGCCAAGGGCACTCACTACGTCGAGCCGTCAGCGGGCCAGCCGCACGGCTATGTACGCTCCGGCCTCCCGATCGGCCGCATCATCGCCTCCGGTCTCTACGGTCCGTACGACCCAGCGGCGAAGGACGGCCGAGAGGTCCTCGCCGGCCTCGTCTACGCCGAAGCGGCGTTCACGCCCGGCACCACCAAGGTCCCCGCGGCGTTGTTCTGGCACGGCACGGTGAAGACCTCCAAGATCCCCGGCGGAATCGACCCCTCGAAGATCACCTTTGACCCGTCGGGGGCGCAGATCCGCTTCCTCGGGGCGGTGAGCGCATGAGTGTCGCCGACCTCCTCAAGGGCGTCTCCGTCGCCGACCTGACGGTCTACGCCCGGTCCATCCCGACCCCTTCGGACTACCTCCTCACCCAGACCGTCTTTGGCGAGACGCAGGTGAAGGACGTGAAGTGGCGGGTTCGCCAGTCCAAACGTCGCGTCAACACCGCCTCGTACCGCGCCTATGACGCGTCCGTGCCGTTCGCGAAGCGGCAGGCCGAATCCACGCAGACCGAAGGCACCCTCCCGGCACTGGGCCAGAAGCTCCTGATCGGCGAGATGGAGCAGCTGCTCCTCGACGCTTCCCGCGGCGCAGACGACGACCGCCTGGTGGAGTTGCTGTACGACGATGTGGAGCGGCATGTTGAGGCGATCCGCTCCCGCCTGGAGCTCGCCGCCGGTGATGTGCTGCTGGACGGCAAGTTCAGCCTGGCCGGCGAAAACGGGCTGACCGTCGAGGTCGACTACGGCGTACCACAGGCCAACATGCCGACCGCCCCGAAGCCGTGGAGTGCCCCGGACGCGGATCCGATCGCGGATGAGCTGCGGTGGATCGACTACCTCGACTCGATCGGCGCGCCCGCGCCGGAGATGGTGCTCACCTCTCGTAAGGCGTGGTCGCACCTGGCCAGCAACCAGTCCTACCGCGCCGCCTATTACGGCACCCCGGCCGGCGGTCAGACGCCGACCGCGAACCTCAACCCGGAGCAGATCAACGCCGTGCGCGGTACGTACGGTCTGCCGCCGATCACGTTCTACAAGGCGCAGGTGTGGCAGGACGACATCTCGAAGCGGGTCCTTCCGGATGACCGGTGGATCATGCTTCCGCCCGACCGGGCGAAGTGGGGGCAGACCCAGTACGGCACCACCACCGAGTCCCTGGCCCTGTCCCGCGGGAAGAACCCGCAGATCGACCGGGAAGACGCCCCGGGCATCGTCATCACCCGTGATGTCGAGGATGATCCGGTGCAGATTTGGACCAAGGGTGCCGCCGTGGCGATGCCGGTTCTGTACTCGCCGGACTGCCACATCACCGCCACCGTCCTGTGAGCGCCGCCGTCAAGTCGCTCGGAGTGCTCGCCGCGAGCGTCCATGTTCTCGACCCGGTCGAGCGCATCCCCATGGTGCTGCTCGCCGGCGAGCCTGTGACGGACCCGGCGGTAGCCGAGCAGATCACCAACCCGCGCTGCTGGGAGGGCGAACAGCCGCCCTCGCGTGACGCAGCACCCAATAAGCCGTCTGCCCGGAAGGCGAAGCCCGCCTAGGGCAGACCCGCGTGGTGGGGAGAAGCGGGCGCCTCGATCCTCCCCACCACATCTCATGGATCAGGACCTGTGTGAACAGCGACGTACTGCGCTGGCTCCAAGCCCAGCTCGGCCCCGAAACCGACTCCATTGACCTCGCCGACCGCTACGAGCGACTGCGATCAGCCAAAGCGGTAGCTCTGGAGATCATTCATGAGCGCCTCGCCGCGCTCCTCGCCGAACCGTTGAAGGTCACGGTCAACGGGGTCGCCACCATCGACAACTCGGCCAACGTCTCCGCCCTGGAACGCCGTGCAGCACTCATCGTTGATGAGGCGGCGCCCGACGAGCCGGTCAACGCGGACCACGGCCTTCTGACCACTGTGCCGTTGTGCGCCAGACGAAGGCGGTGAACGCATACTCGTGTTCCCGGATCAGGAGTGACCGGCAGCCCGACGCGGCTACTCGGAGGGTGCGTGCCTGAGTTGGGATCGGGTCGTTCAATGGGCACAAGAGGGATGGGTAGTTCTGGCGGGGCGGCGAGAGATGCCGTACGACGGCTCGTCCGAGTGGTCGGAGAATCCACATGCGTGGCGCGTTCTGTATGCCGGATAGTGGCTGCATGGATACGGTTGTCGTTGCCCGCGCCGTTGTAGAGGAACGGCATCCTGCCGCCCGAGCAGCGTTTTTGGGAGGCAGCGTGCTGACGGAACGCCGCACGCCCTTGTCCGACTTGGACATCGTGGTGCTGTTGCACGGCACGCCGGCTCCGTACAGGGAGAGCCTGCAGGCGGGCGACTGGCCCGTGGAACTCTTCGTGCACACCGAAGAGTCCTGGCACGAATTCGTGGGCCGGGAAGTCCGCAAGCGCCGGTCCCCGCTGCTGTGGATGTGTGCGGACGGCGAGTTGCTCTTCGACGTGGATGGGCTCGGCGCGAGTGTGGCTGCCGAAGCGAGGAAGCTGGCCCTCGCGGGTCCGCCTGCGGCGACAGTGGAGGAGATCGAGGACTTCCGTTATGGGATCACGGATCTCCTGGACGATCTCGCTGGGTGTACCGATGAGGGTGAGCGGCTGTTTATCGCCTCAGAGCTGGCGAGGCGGACAGGCGAACTGGCCCTGGCGCTCGGCGGGTCATGGGGTGGTGGCGGGAAGTGGCTGGCACGTCGCCTCGATGACACGGCACCTGGCCTCAATGCGCGCCTGCACCACGCTGTCCGTGAGGCGTTGAATGGGCAGACCGAAGCCCTTGCTGGCGTCGTTGAAGACGTCCTGGCCTCTGCTGGAGGGCGACTGTGGATCGGGTGTCGGCGCAGCGGGACTCCGTGACTGGCGGCGATGGGTTGCGGGTGACCTCGATCGACACCGTAGGCGGCTCGTCGGCTCTACCGTGGAGCGATGGCTGAGGCTGTGCAGGGTCGCGCTGCGTTCCAGGTGTTGGTGCTGCCGTACCGGCAGACTGAGGGAGGGCTGCTCTACGCCTTGTTCCGTCGCTTGGACGGCGCCTACTGGCAGGGGGTGGCTGGTGGTAGTGAGGCGGGAGAAACACCGCTCCAGGCGGCCAGGCGAGAGGCCGCCGAAGAGGCAGGCCTGGGCGGCGACTTCGAGTTCATCGAACTGGATGTGCAGGCGACGATTCCAGTGGTGAGTGTCACTGGAGAGTTCACGTGGGGGCCGGAGGTTTTGGTGATCCCTGAGCATGCCTTCGGCGTCCGTGCCGACTGCATCGCAGTTGGTGCTGTCCAGCGAGCACACCGAGTACAGCTGGTTCTCCCTCAACAGGGCAATGTCGGCGGTGCGTTGGGATTCCAACCGGACAGCGTTGTGGGAACTTGACCACCGTCTCCGCCACGGGAGGGTGTCCCGAGAGTCGTGAGGGCCATGGGGACGGCGAAGCTGCTCCGCCGTCCCCATGGCCTCGACGGCTGTGGACCCGGCCGCCCTGTCGTCGGTTCGGTGGCCTCAGTCGGTCAGGAGACCCGCGAGCTTCCCGATCGCGGTGTCGATGCGGGTCAGCGTGCGTTCACGGCCAAGACCGGCGCGATCGAGGGCGCCTGGCGCCAAGAAATCGGCGACCGCCTCGACATCACCGGCGCCCGCTGGGGCCTGGCCATCGCCGAAGCCGTTCTCAAACTCCGCGCCCTGCACGACAACGACGACTTCGACAAGCACTGGACCTTCCACCTCGCCCGCGAACACGAACGCCTCTACCCCACCCCCGACCGGCACAGCCACCAACTCACGGCCTGCCCCACGGACTTCCCCGAGCCGGAGCTACACCCAAGTACGATTCCAGCTCAAGTATGGGCTGCTTGGGGATGATCTGATCAACCTGCGCTGCATCGAGTGCGATCCGAGTAGCACAGGGCGATACTCGATAAGCCGACCGTGGGCACTCTCCACGAACACCCGCCGCCTATCGCCACAACTTCTGCAAGTCACCGCCGCACTCCACGCCAGACGATCAGGGGACTTCAGTGGAACCGATGACCGTAGTGCTCGATTGCGCTCCTGAGACAGTCGACCCGATTGTTGCGCTCTTCACCGAAGCCGGGGCACCTACGCAGTCGACACCGCAGCGGAACCTCGACGGTACGGCGGCAGCGTCTTGGTTGGTGGTTGCGACGATCGTTGCCAAGCAGATTCCTGACACGCTTCGAGCGTTGGCGGAGTTCCTCACACGCGATCGTGTCACGCGCATCGAGGTTGGCGATCTCGTCCTGGAGAATCCTCGTCCGCAGGACGTCGACGACATCCTCCGGCGGCTGGGACCTTCGGCCGGCGAATCCGCCGCGGGCGATTGATCCTCGACGAGGCCCTTCTCGCACGGCTGGTCCAACGACGGGTCGGTGTCGCGGCGCGGGTGTGGGCCTATGGACGGGAACACTGGTCGCCGATGGTCGAGGCCATCCAGGTGGCCGAGGAACATCTCGGCCAGCCGATCACCGTGTTCTGGATCGACGGCGGGTTGCCCGAGACGTTTTCACTCCCAGGTCTGGATCCGCCTGTCGTGGTGTTCAGCGCCCGGCATCTGGAGATGCTTGCGTCGCTACGCGGGACCCTGTCTGCGGATCATCTAAGTGAAGAATTGGGAGCACGGGTCGCCGAGCGGCTGAATCTCCGCATCGTCGCCGAGCTGACCCTGCGCCACGGGGACGTGGCCACGGCGTGCTACTTGTTCCTCGAATCGGCGCTGAACGAGGGGTTTTTCGCACCGCTGGTGACGCTTGCGGATCTGGAGGCCCGACCTGTGGACGAGCTCTACATGGCGTTCTGGTTCTACGGGCTGTTGCACGAGTGTGGGCACGTCGTCCTCGCCCACGACCGGGGATCATCGACTGATTGGAGGGAGATCAACCTCGCTGACCTGATCGAGCGTGTCATCGACGAGTCGTTTGGCGACGAAGCAGCCACAGCACGCGAGTCGATACGTGCCGCCGGAACCACTCGATCCCTTGATCTTCAAGTGCTGATGGAAGAAGTCCGGGCCGATGTGCTCGGGGTGCGACTGCTGTTCGCCGCGGCGTTTCGGGTCCTCGGGCGGGCGGACGCGATCACCAATGAGACCGCCGGCCGCCTGGCTGTCGAGGTGGTGACGATGTTCGGGCTGTTCCACTACATGAACGGGTGCGCGCAGATCGCGCGGGACGCTTCCCAGGAGTTCGAAGGCGGGCTGGACAAGGACCTCGGATTCAACGTGGCGAACGCTGTCCGGCTCAACGTGGTCGCCGACGCGCTGGCCGATGACCTGGCGGCGGCTGTGCTCGCCTCTGGCGATGATGGCGAGGAGGCAGAGGAGACATACGAGCGCATCCGCACGTGGATCCTCGATGTCGTCAGCGAAGCCATAGAACGGCAGGCGGCCTTCGACCGCGGCCACCACCAGGCCATGCGCCTAGTGCTCTACGCCAACGAGCGCAGGGCCGACGTATACAGACGGCTCGCCGAGCACTTGTTGGCAAACGACGCGCGTGCCCTGTACTTCCAGAACGAGGCCAGGGCGTTTCTGGCACTGGCATCAGACCTGGGAGTCCAGCACCCGGACCTCGACCTGCTCGCCGCCATTGCCGGCGCTCCGCGCGATACGCACAGACTGGTGTCCGAGCATGCAATAACCTTCCGCCTGGCATGGGTGATGGGCGATGGAGTCGACCTCCCTCTGTGCGTGCCGCTGAGCGACGGACGACTGATCGTGTTCGTGTTCCTCACCGACGCAGTCGACCGGTACGTTGAGCGTGCACGGATATCGGCGCGACCTGGGTGGGCCGTCGGCAGGGCGGCGATTGTGGCCCCGACAGAGCACGAGGCCCGCATCAGCATCCATCGTCTGGTTGACCTGGACGCTCGGGACCTCACAGTCGTCTTCGAAGGCTCAGAAGCATTCGAGTTTCTGTCACGGAGCATCTTCCAGCACGAGGGCGGCGACGCGGTAGGACAAGCCACGTAGGCCAAGCAATCGCGCCCACTCCGCAAGTTCCAACTCCCGTGATCACCAGAAGCACGGCGCCTATGCGGAGCCCACACTCCACGCCAAGCACCACCCCAACCTCCGCTTGGCCCTCGGCTGTTCGGCCGCCGCCTGCTCTGCGTAGCCCTTCTCCTCGACCGCGTCGCGGACGTCTTCCCCGACGAGGGCGCCATCGCCGCCGGTCGGAATTCGCAGGAGGCCAGCAACCTGCTAAAGCATTGGCATCCCAGAGCGGGAATCCGCCAGGGGCCGAGCGTCGCGGCCACAAGCCCCGCGCTTCGGCCTCGCCGAGGATCTCGATGAACATCTCCCGGGTGATCTCCAGCCGCGACAAACCCACCTGCGCGCGCTCCGGCGGATCGGTCAACTCCGCGATCCGCTGCCGCAGTTCCCCGATCCGAGCACGAGCCGCCGCCTCCCGCGCATCCAGTTCCTCTCAGACCGCAGCCAGAAGTTCAAGTTCCCAGCTCAGCCAGTCCCTGAGGGAGAGCTACTACACCCATCTCCATTCCCGGGGCGTGCGCTGTTGATGCTGTTCCCGTTCTCCGACACCGCCGAGAACGATGCTCCGATTCGGATCCGCGTGGGGCTCGCACCTGAACGTCCCCTCGCGCCTGGAGGCCGCCGGGGAGGCCGGAATGAACACCGATGATCTTGTCGCTACCAGCTTGTTCGACTGACCGCGCGCCCGCAGGTCCTGACTACAGACGAGGCCGGGGACGTCTACCTGCCACCCGTTTCTGGTGCACGCTGCCCAGCATCACCGTGGGAGATTCCCACGGTGATGCTGGGCAGCCGCCGCTGTGCCCGGCCGAGCAGTATCACCTCGAACGCCCCTATAGCCACTATTCGCCCATGAAACTCGCTATCCGGAGCGGTTTGGGCAGGGCGGCCTGGCGAACCAGGCAGGCGCCGACTGAATGTTGCGACGTTGTGTCGGCAGGTTCCGGGCTCGCGCTGTCTTCGTGGGCGGCGATGAACAGCGAGGTCAGGATCGCGAAGCGGGCGTTTGAGTGGAGCCAACAGGCAGATCGTGCAGGCTTGGCCGCAGCATCGGTCCGGTGAGTTCTGGTGGGGCTTGCAGGCCATCCAGCAGTTGAATGATCTTGTCGATGTTGGTCAGCTTGCGGGCTCCGGACTCGAGCATCGACAGGAAGGGCTGGCTCAAGTCGGTGAGTGCGGCTATGTCGTCCTGGCGGACCCCGCCGTGCTGTCTGATCAGCTGACACATGTGCCCGAATTCGCGGTTGATCAAGGCTTGCCGGATGTCGGGTAACTGCCAGATGTCCATGGAGATGCTGCGTGCGGGCGGCTGGTTGTCGCGGGTACAACCGGAGCACACCTCCTCCTTGTTGTACCGGCTCAGACGGCATTGGCAGAGCGTGCAGAGCCGGGGGCCGCTGGCTTGCGTGGAGGTGCTTCTCGCGGTGTTCGCGACGAGGTGCTCCGTGCCCGACGGCGTCAGGGGAGCCTCTCGCGAGCGCCGAGACGAGTGACTGCCGCCTGTCCCATCCGCGCGTGCGTTCGGGCAGCTCCTGGATGTGCCGCCCCTGGCCTTCGTGCCGGGGAGCGTTGCGCTCAATCTCTGATCGGGCATCCGTACCCTCCGTTAGGCGGTGATTCCTCAGAGGGCGGTACGTGGCCTGATGTCCGTTTCGCGCTTTCGGGAAGGGTGTGCAGGTTGGCCGCCATGGTGCCGGGCGGTTGATCCCGGACACGAAGCCCTTCGAAATGGCGGGGCTGCGGGTGGGTCACATCCCGATGTGGCTTACGGGACGCACCAGGACCGTCGTCATCGGACTGCTCTCGCCAGCGCAGATACTCCACGCTCTGCCATGCCACGCGCTGGCCTCGATCTGCTCAGCCCGTCTGATGCACCCCGCAAAGACGGCCTGCGTCGATCCAGCACTGCGGAAAATGGATCGCCGCAGGCGAGCGTAGTCTCCTACGGTGCCCGAATGCAGATCGTCGTGACGCTGGACTGTGTTGATACCGAGGCACAAGCGGAGTTCTGGCTCGCCGCCCTCGCACCGCTGGAATACCGGCGTGCCCTCGACGCACCTCCCTACCTCAGCCTGACCGGGCCCGCGCCGGCGCCAACTCTGCTCTTGCAGCGAGTCCCGGAACCGAAGCACGGGAAGAACCGAATGCATCTCGACATCGACTTCGGCACTGCCAATCTGGCCACCGAGGTTGACCGACTCGAACGACTGGGTGCCCAGCGAACCTCTGGAGAAGAGAATGAACACGGCTTCCGATGGGTCGTACTCACCGACCCGGAAGGTAACGAGTTCTGCGTCTTCTCCCCGCCATCAGGCGCCAGCACGGAGTAGCCCACGACTCCGCCTCTCATCGCGGAATGTTACAGATCACCGGTTCTGACACAGCTTCTTACGGCCGCGGCTGGGTGAACAATCCCTGCTCGATCTCGACCAGGATTCCGCGCTCGGCCAGTCGCTTGAGTTTCAGGCGGGTGTTGTTGATGTTGTTGGGCGCGATCTCCAGGTCCATCGCTTGACACACCTGCCGCGCTCGCAGCGGCGCATCGGCTGCGGCGAACACCGCCATGATCTGCTGATAGGCAGGATGGTCCGGCAGCTTCGGGACCGGCGGCGCGGGCGGCTGTGGATCGGGCAGCTCCAGTAGCGTCTTGCGGGTGATCCGGATCTCTTCGGCGGCCCGGCCGAGCTCGTCCAGCTGAGCAGTGAGCTGCGCGATCTGTTCCCTCGTCGTCTCGGCCTGAGTGGCGATCTCCCCCTCTCGCTCCTCCAGGCGCGCCAGCACCGCGCCGAGGGTCAACTCCCCGCCACTCATGCGCTGCGCCAGGACGGCGCGGTGGCCCCGGTCAGCCGGCGCAGTATCACCGCGGTCATCGCCCAGTACACCCGCGACTCGCAGGTGCGGGGCAGGTGCTCATAGTCGCGCACCAGCCGACGGTGCAGCATCAAGATCCCGTAGGCACGCTCCACGATCCACCGCTGGGGGATCGGAACAAAACCAATCTGCGCGATATTGCGCTCCACGACCTCTACCTCGATGCCCACCTTCTGCCCATGTGCGACGACGGCGTTCTTGAAGCCCTGGTCGACCAGGGCCTTCTCCACGGTGTCGGTGTCGGCGACGACCTTGTCCAGCAGCGTGATGCCGACGGCGTTGTCGTGCACGGACGCGGCCACCACGACCACCGCGATCACCAGCCCCAGGACGTCAACGGCCAGGCCGCGCTTGCGGCCCGGCACTTTTTTTGCCGCATCACGCCCCGTCGACTGCGCGGGCACCCCGGCCGCAGCGTGCACACTTTGGGTGTCGAGCACCACCAGGCTCGGGTCGGCCTTCCGCCGCGCCTTCTCCCGCACCTGCCAGCGCAGCAGGTCATGGATGGTCTGGTCGGTGCCGTCGTCGCGCCAGGTGTAGAAGTAGTACTTCACCGCGCCGGGCGGCGGGAAGTCGTGCGGGAGCAGGTCCCACTGGCAGCCGGTGCGGCCCTGGTAGAGCAGCGCGTTGACGATCTCCCGCATCGCGTACCGGCCCTGATGGCCGCTGACCGAGGGGTGCACGGCCTTCCACGCCGTGATCACCGGCTCAACCAGCGTCCACTGCTCGTCAGACAGGTCGGACTTGTAGGGCTTGCGCTCACTCACGGCAACCAGCCCAGCACGCCCACTGCCGCCGAAGGGGCCCGGATACCGTCCTGCCACACATTCAGGTGACGACAAAAACACCTACACACTCACATACCGCTCTCTCAGAGTGGCGTCAGTTGTGACGAAGGACCCGGACAGACTGTCCGGGTCCAATTACTCATGCTCTCCGCTTCATTGATGGGCGGTCAGGACAGAGCCTCGCTCACCTCGTCCAGTACGGCTTCCCACGGGTACCGGCGCCCGGGCATCCCTGCCCGCGGCTCGGCGAGTGGCCATACCTCGGCCCCGTAGATCAACCGCACCCCTGAATCGCGAAGGGCCTTGATGTGTCCCTCCCAGGCGGGGTGGCGGGCATGCGCGGCGTTCACCCGGGGCCAGACGACGACAGGCAGGTTCGGTGTCCCGATGGCTTCGTTGACTTGCGTCAACGCCTGGTTGTCAGAGATCCCCAGGGCGAGCTTGGCGACGGTGTTGGCGCTCGCCGGGGCTACGACGTAGCAGTCCACTGGCGGATGGGGCCGGGAGTCCTTCGGCAGGCGTGGTTCGGACCGTACTGGAAGCCCGGTCAGCCTTTCGAGCTCGGTGGTTTCCCCGCTCGTGCGGAGCCACTGCCCTGCGGTTGGCGTGAGCGTGACCGCGACCGTCCAGCCCCGTTCGAGTGCCGGGGCCACAAGCCCTGCACGCAGCTCCTCGATCCCGCCGGTGCTCGATCCGACGACGCCCAGCACCTTGCCCTGCATCGAACTCACTGCACCGCCCTGCATCGTTGGGCCATGGCCAGCAGCTCGGACGAGTGGCTGCCGCCCGTGACCGGGGACTGCTTCCTCAAGTCGCGAAGGGTCTCGCGCACGCGTGGATTGTTCCGCACGAGCTGTGGCGAGGTTCGTTCGGCCTCCCGCAGCTCGCTGAAGGAATCGTCTACGCGGCCCCTGAGGCAAAGGGCGCGGGCGTAGTCGATGCGATGGGAGACGGCACGCTCCGCCGGCATGTGGGAGACGTCGATGCCGCCGTGCTCGACGACGTACGGGATGTTCTCCAGGTCAAGCTCGATCGACAGGCGGTGCAGCACGACGTTCGTCGGGCCGAAGCACGTCTGCCATTGGTTCTCGTCGGACCCGAGCCGTTCGGCGAGCCGATCTGCTTGCTCCAGCAGGGAGTTGGCGGTGGTGCGATCCTGATGACGTGCGGCGGCCACAGCAGCTCGTAGATGAATCATGCCCAGCAGGCTCAGGGCGGCTGGATCATCGTCGTGGGCCTGACTGACGAGCCAAGCTGCTGCGGTATCACCGAGTTCGAGGGCGTCCGAGTAGCGTCCGTTAGCCAGCAGTGCGTGCGTACCGGAGCGGGCGGCGGAGACGAGCGACAGCGGGTCCTCGGATTCGTCGGCGGCGCGCATAGCGCGCTCTGCCGCAAGCCACGACAGGTCGGACTCGCCGATCTTAGCGAGGGTGGTTGCCGCCAGGTGATGCGTACGAGCCGAGACGGCGAGGCCGCGTCTCCGCTCATCGCCAGGTGGAAGGTCTTCCAACTCCTGCGCAGTTCTCAGCAGGCCGGGCAGGGCGGCGATGACGTTGCCAAGGACGCCAGCTTGATAGTCGCCCCAACTGCGCTCGACGAAGACCTGCGCCTGCTCTGGCCGCGGCAACTGCCGATCCGCCGTGGGACCGAACAACAGCTTGGAGAGCCGCCGAGGGCTCATCAGCGCATCGCGTACGGCCGGCACGTCGTCCATGTGCCTCTCCTCGTCCTCCAGGAGGACGGGCTGTCCCATCAAGTCGCCGAGTGGGACCCGCAGCACATGAGCGAGCTCAGCGAGCTTGTCGATCCTGGGCGGCTTCCGTACGCCTCGCTCGATCTTCGACAGCCAGTCGGTGCTGTGCCCGACGAGACCAGCGAGCACAGGTTGCGTGTAGCCCCGGCGCTCGCGGTAGAACGCGATCCGCTCTCCGATGGTTAG
Source organism: Streptomyces sp. NPDC001492 (assembly GCF_053597275.1). NCBI lineage: Bacteria > Bacillati > Actinomycetota > Actinomycetes > Kitasatosporales > Streptomycetaceae > Streptomyces > Streptomyces sp. NPDC001492. Next base: position 70,754 of record NZ_JBSFHW010000014.1, read on the forward strand.
GTGATCACCAAGACCACGCATGCGCGCTGCCTCCCCACTTCGGTCTGTCATTCACGGTAGCGGCCGAGCAAGCCGCGAGATCGGGAAGCGATCCGGGCTGCGATGCCATGGTCAACATCCGCCCTCGGGCCTGGAACAGGCCAGACACTTTGTCCGGGTACATCCACGAGCGAGGCAGCACGTCGAGCTGGTCTCCGACCAGCACGACAACATGCACCCTGGGGAGATCGAGACTTCTCTCCTCCTGGATGCATCGCCGGAGCTGATGCTGCCCGGCTACGAAGGCACCGGTCACAACGGCGGCCCCCGACGCCTTCTTCTGCCTGCTGGGATAGTCATCTACACGGGGTCTAGCGTGATCTGTCACCCGCCCTATGCCACGGCGGGCGAGGGCAAGGCGATCTCGAGCAGCATCGAGAAAGGATTCGCTGCTCGTCTAGAAGCATGGGCGAGGACAGTCATCGCGAGATCCGCTCCGGAGTCGGGATTGACCCTCGACCTTGTACAGGGCCCAGAGTGCTGGGTGTGGAGAACGACATGCGCAGCATTGGCGAGATGGCCCGCGGCAGCGGACTGAGCGTGAGCGCCCTGCGGTTCACGACCGTGCCGGCGTGCTGGCCCCGGCCTGGGTGGATCCAGCGAGCGGTTACCGCTGGTACGAACTCGGGCAGCTCGAAGAAGCCCGGCTGCTGGCCCACTTGCGCCGGGCCGGGATGCCATTGGCGGACATCCGGCTGGTGCTGGCCAGCTGGTCCGGCGCGGACACCGATCTGGTCGGGAAACTGCTCAAGGCGCACCTGCGCCGCCTCGAACAGGGACTGTCCGATGCCCGCAGCGAGTTCTCCGCGCTCCGAGCACTACTCGATCACAGGGAGAACGTCATGACTTCGCTCCGCGTCGCCACCGTCCGGCTGTCCATCGCCGCGCCAGAGCTGGCAGCCGCGCTGGACACCGTCCGTTTCGCGGCGAGCACCGACCTGGAGCTGCCGATGCTCTGCGGGGTCCTGTTCGACATCGAGGGCGAGAGCCTCCACGTCGTGGCCACCGACCGGTACCGAATGGCTGTCGCGCAGGCCGGTATCGCCGGACATGACGGGAGCCGAGTGCAGGTCATCGTGCCCGCCCCGCTCACGGACGCGATGCGGGCGCTATTGGACAGCGCGGGACCTGTGCGGCTCTCTGTCGACGGTGACCGCGTGACACTGGAGGCCGGGGACAGGCAGGCAGCCGGTCAGTGCCTCGACCACGACTTCCCCGACTACCGTCGTCTCCTCCCCCAGGCCGCAGGGCGCCGCACCGTCGTCGAGGTGGCGGCCTTCCGGAAGGCCCTGGAAACCGGTCCTGTCCGCACTGGAGATGCCGGAACGCACGACCTCAGCGTGCTCAGGGTGGAGGACGGCGGCATGGTGACCCTCTGCACTGACGGCGACGAAGACCCGAACCGCGTCGCAGTCAACCGTGAGTTCCTGTTGGACGCGCTGGCCGCCGGGGCCCGGGACCGACTGATTCTGGAGCTCGACGCCCCCACAACACCGATCGCGATCCGCCGGCTCGACGATGAGGGCACCTTCTCGATCCTGATGCCGGTCCGCCTGGAGGAATGACAGTCGTTCACCCTGATCCGGCCCGCCCAGACCAATCGGACGCAGCCGGATCAGGGTGCTGGCGAACCCATTTATGGCGGGCGATGTTGCCCAGCGGGCCGCGCCGTAACAGTGTCGACATGGTCCGACGGACCGTAGGTTCTAAGAACGCGATCCATCACAGACGCACTCAGGGCTACGCTGAGCTGATCAGTCCGGTCGTGCGGGAGGGCGCCGCTGTGGGGGATGATTCGACAAACGACGCACCTGTGGTGCGTGTTGAAACCGTAGAACTCAACGGGCATGGAGCTCGGCAGATCGGAAGCCGCACACGGCAGTCTGCGTCTTTGGCCGACCGCTCTGACGAACTACAAGAAGCGATTGTCCAGGCTTCGACAATCGCGCAGGATTCTCTGGCTCAGGTTCCACAGCGGCACGGCTGGTCAGTCACCAGCTTGGAGGTTGTCTTCGGGATCACGTTGGCGGCCGAAGCCGGAGTGATCCTTTCGAAGGCGTCAGCGGAAGCCTCCTTCGAAGTGACGCTCACCGTGGAACGGGCCGTAGACACGCCATGACCGACTGGCACTACTGGGTGCGGATCCGCGAGAACGGCAGGCATCTGGGCGCCGGCTTCCTCGTGACTCGGGTCTTCGTGCTCACAGCTATGCATTGCCTCCGTCAGGTGTCCTCGGAGGACGCCCGGCTGGAAGTCGAACTAGCCGACGGACAGGTCATGAGCGGTCGGTTGTGCGACTCAGTCAAAGAGGTCGATCTCGCCTTGATAGCCATCGAAGGCGCACATGCATTCGATCTGCCACTTGCACCGCCGACGGACTGGCCGCGACCGCAGGTGAGATGGAGCGGTGCATATTGCCCGCCGGGTGAGAACACGCAGCTGAGCGGTCGCGTGACACATGCACCGATCAACTACGGCAGCACAGAGGGCGGCGAGTTCAAAGGGATTCAACTGACAGTCGACCAATTACTTGGTGACTACTCCGGGTACTCCGGCAGTCCGGTGGACACCGATCCCGTCAAGTCTGGGCGATCCGATCCCTTCGAGCGCGAAGAGCGTCCGGTAGTGGGGATCCTCATGGAACAACAGTTCACCCGTGAGGATCCCGCTACGGGAAGCAATGTTCTGGTCGCAGCGTCGGTGCGGCACGCAATGGATCTTTTCCCGCACTTCAGCATCGACTGGCTGCGCAACGGGGGCCGCGCCCCGGGTCCGCAGCGTGCTGCAAGCCAGGAGCCCTCGGAAGCCGCAGAGGAAGCGGCAGCGCAGCGCGCGGCACGGGAGGCCGATGTCGTACTCAGATCGCTGCGACGATGGGAGGAGGCGGGGCTCATCACATCGACGGAGGCTCAGGAGCAGCGGCGCCGCACGCTGCGGCAACTAGGCGATGGCGCACTGGGAGGTGACGGTGATGACTGAAACCTCCACCATGCTGTGGCAGCACAGGATCAGTGTCGCGGAAAGAGCGGTAAGAGGCGACCATGAAGCCCTGGCGCCGCTTCGGGAGGAGGTTCTCCGCCTCACCGAAGACCCGAGCCTCCTGAACACTCCGGCCGCCGCAGGCCATATGTCCTACTTTGTCGCCTTGTTGCGTGAGCTGGGCCGGGTAGGGGGGCCGGATTACGCGCGCACGCTGGGCGTGATCGGCCAGTGGGTAAAAGGCGGCTTGGTTCCTCCGGAACATCAGTGCGTCGTGCATAACAGAATCGCCACCGTGCTCGCCGAAGGCGGGGCCGAGCACGAGGCCCGCGAGGCCCTGACGGCTGCGCAAGTTGCAGCGCATACAGAGCTGGAGCGGGCCTACACGCTCGCCCAACTCGGCTCCATCGAGGCCCGCCTCGGAAACTGGGGACGCGCGCGTGGGTACGCCGAGCAGGCTGCACGCCTCATCCCGGCAGCAGGCAGTGAGGAGGCATGGCTGGACGTGTCAATGCGGACGACCTCCGTGTTCTTCCGCATCGAGCACACCTCCAGAGACCGGGATCACCAGCGCGTGGAGCTCCTCGCCCAGAAGCTCGTGGATATCTGCGGGCAGCAGATCGACCGCTGGGGCAGTGATCACCCTCGAACATTAGAAGCCGTCGTCGTCATGGCCTCGGCACAGCATGCGATCGCCGAGATACGAGCAGATCTGGAGGCCATGGACCGGCTAACCGACGTCCTAGCAACGGCGGTGCAACGGTCCGCGACCATGCTCGGCGCACGGCATCCTCAGGCCGGATCCGCCCGCGCCGCGCTCGCGGAAGCCCATCAGACCACCCAACGCGTCCGCGAACAGCAGCGCCATTCCGTTCGAGCTCGTCCGCTGGCTCAGTCCGCGCTGGACGGTTCAGGTGTGCAGCCGCGCCAGCCGGCGCAAGGGAGCGAGCGCGAGTCTCCCGTGGCCAACACCGCCCGGGTCACCACGGTGGAGCCTCCTACGCCAGCCGGTGAAGCTGCTAAGGATCTACGGGATCTCGTTACCCGGGCTCGGTGCGTCCTGTTCGGGTTTGACGGGCCGATCTGCCGTCTGTTCGCGGGGTATTCAGCAGAATGGGCAGCGGACGGCTTGGTGGAATGGCTCGAGGGGCAGGGCCTGCGTGGTCTGTTGACGGAGGCCGAACGGGATTCTCCGGACCTGCAGGTCATCTTGCACGCTGTCGACCGAAGGCACCCGGGCAGCGACTTGGTGTCGGAGTTGGAGGAGCGGGTCACTCGCGAGGAGATGAGTGCGGTGTCCTCAGCGATGCCCACAGCGTACGCGGACCCGCTGATCCGTACCTGGACAGCCGTCGGTGCACGGCTTGCGATCGTCACGAACCACTCCTCGCGGGTGGCCCAGAAATACCTGAATAGCCGCGGCCTCATGGAGTGCTTTGCCCCCCGCATCTACGGACGTACCGCGGCGCTCGATAGCCTCAAACCGAACCCGCACAACCTGAACCGGGCGTTGAGCGCCATGGGAGCGATGCCTTCGGCCACGTTGATGATCGGCGGCGCGCCTTCAGACTTCATCGCTGCGAGCAGCGTCGGCGTCTCGTTCATCGGCTTTGCGCGCAACGAACGGACGGCCAAGCACTTGAGGGAGGCTGGTGCCGAACTGATAGTGGAGTCACTGGAGCCGGTGTTGCGAGTCGTCCGCGGCGGATGAACACTCTGACGCTGACTGGCGTCCCCTAGGTCCCGTCAGCATCCCCGGGAGAGTCGCTTCACACAACTCTCCTACCTGCTCAGGATCACTGGTCCGGTGTGTGGGAATAGCCGCACTAAACGGGCGGCTCGTGACGTCCGAGCCAGCGGAGGGGTGGGCGTGGGCACGGTAGATGTGCTGGTGGGGGTAGGCGGGACCGTGATCGGTGGAGTGCTCGGTCACGTGTTGGCTCTGCGCCAGCAGAGCCTGATCTGGCGGCGAGAGGATCGGCGACTCGTCCAACAACGCGAACACGCCGAACGGATTGATTTCGGCGTTGAGGTGCGCTTCGTGAGCGTGCATGGGGACACCTGGCTCGTGGAGCTGGCTGCCATGCTCGACAACAAGGGCCAGGTACAGTACGCGACTAGCCATCTGACCTTTGAACTCCGTTGCGTGTATCCCGAGGACCCCCTGATCACCGGCGCAGACATCGGTGGCCAAGTGCTAATCCCCCACGTCCTGATCACGGGTTCCTGGCTGCCGCAGGGGTGGGTCGCGACCTTGATTGAGCCGGGGCTGACCACGCGGTACAGCTTCGTGGCCAGCGTGCCGCGAAGTGCGACGGCCGTACTGCTGCACGGCGCCTTCCGTTATCGAGCGGGAAATGACGCCAGCCATCACACCGCCGAATCATTCCACGCTGTCCCCGAATCCCCAGGCAGTGAGTGAGCGAGCAGCCGCGTTTCGGACTCATGGCGAGAGGGAGGTGCAGGAAGCACTGTTCACTCGTGACTTCGGCAGGTTGTGTCAACTGGTGCGTGTGGCAGGCGACTTACGGCAGAGCGACATGGCTGTACTCACACGGCTGAGCCAGGCCTTCTTGTCCACGCTTGAGTCAGGTGGGCGACGGCTGACGAACATAGACAAGATCGTCGAGCTCCTTCCAGGACTCGGTGCTCCAGCGAAGCTCACCGGCCCCATGCTCCGAATGCCGCCCCAGACCGCTGATGAACCCATCGAGTGGCCGGGCACGCGAATAGTCTTGAGGGATGAACCGCTGCACACGGCGGAACGCGCTGGGGACCGGATCGGTTCAACGCCCGTCATTCGTTGGGACGTCAAACCCGTCCATGCCGGGTGTGGTGATGTTTCCTACACCAGCGGACGCAACCGCGATATGGATCGAGCAGTCCGCTAGAAGGGGCGAATCCGTCACCAGTGGCGACGCATAAACGCTGCACGGTCAAGCTGCCATGTAACGCGGCGTCCGCACTCTGCGGGCGCTTGCGGTGCCCCTCTGCTGATGCCGATCTGCGTGAACCCAAGTCGCTTGGGGATTGCCCGACTTGAGTGATTCGCTTCGTCGTGGAGGATCTCCACACACTGGATGTCCGGGAGGCTGAAGGCCTGGATCGTCAACGCGGCAACGGCCGACGTCGCCAGGCCGCGCCCTGTGTATGAGGGTGCGAGCCAGTACCCGATCTCCATTCCTGCGAGTTGGTCGTAGCGAACGACACCGCAACTCCCGGCCAGGGCGTCTCCCAAGAGGATGGCGTAGGTATAGGCGGTTCCTGCCGTCCACGCTCGTTCGCAGATGGCAGTGAACTTCGCACTCAGCGGCTGGCTGTGCTCGGCTGCCCATGGCATCCATGGGCGTAGGTGATCGAGCGACTCGTTCACGAGTTGGTACACGGCATCGGCGTCAGCGGCTCGCCAGCGTCGCAATGTCGCGGGGCCGTATTCGGTGGTTTCAGCGGGCATCGCGATCTCTCTATTGATCGGCATGACCAGGCTGGAGGCTCTCAGCGCCGCTCGTGTCGCTTTCTCCTGGTTCGGGCACGTTCTACCGTGTCTGGATGAGGCCACGGGCTTGTGCGCAATCCACCCCGGCACCTGGTGCGATGTGGTCGTGTCGTGATCCTCAGCCGATGTCGTGGCTTACAACGTCGGCTGGTGGACCGAATTCCAGGAGGCTGGCGCGAAGCTGCCCGCAGGCGGCAGCTGTTGCTCGTCCAGCGGACGAATGGTGGGCCACCGTCCACCCGGTCAGCTCGCGAGAGATCGCGGCGATGAATTCGGTCTCCCGTGTGCTGGGTCGCAGGGGGCTACCTTGTACGGGATTGAAACTGGAGAGCCGCAACAGCAGGAAGCGGCCGGCGTAGGGAGCGAGCAAGTCAGTAAGCGTGGCCTCGTCCTCGGGCCGGGTGTTGTGCTCGCACAGGACGTAGTTCAGGACCACGGGGCGCAGTTCGGCAGCCGCAGCCCACAGCGGTAGTACGGCAGCTGGGTCGTCAGCGCGTGGAATAACGACCTGCCGCTGAGCGGCATCGGCTCCGTGCAGCGAGAACATGAACCGGTTCGGTAGCCAGGCCTGCGACTTCAGGAGGCTCCGAACCCACGCTTGCGGGGCGATGCTGGTTACCTTCACCTCGCGAGCAAGTTCCCGGTTGGTGATGGTTCTCGCAGCGGCGGTAACGTGGGCCCAGTTGGCAGCCGCATCCCCGACGCCGGCGAAGTCGACCCAGGCGAGAGGGCCCTGCTGGTCACGGACGTTCATCTCCACCTGCTCTATCGCGGCGACTATCTCGTGGCCTTGGAGGTTCCGGACAAAGGGGGTGCGTGCGAAGGTTGTTGCGCAGTGCGTGCAGCCGTACCGGCACCCTGCCTGGGCCGACATGCACACCGAATAGGCTTTGTGGTCTCCCTCCCAAAGTTGCACAGCCTCGAAGGTGGCCCTGTCTGACGTTTTGAAGACGTACTTTATGGTGCGGTCGGGCGCTTTCGATGAAACGGTTGAGACAACCTCAACCAGATTCTCGGGAGCTGGCATCCCTTCCATCGAGTGGATTCCTTTCCCTGAGTCGTCTCGCCTGGCCGGTGGTGACAGTCGGGACGATGGTTCGCGCATGATTTCAGATTCGCTGATCGTTCAGCGGCCATAGAGGTCGCTATCGCATGGCCAGGTCGCCGGCAACTCAAGCGATGACGGCCGTGATTCACGCTAAAGCCCATCGCACGCAAATATCCCCAGACGCCTACGGTGGGCAAATATCCGCGAGGATCTAGCGAATGAACAGTAGAGCTTGATCGCAACTTACTGAAATCACTCTCGTGATATCTCTCGCGTAATTCCTGGAGGCAGGTCTGCAGATCTGCCTGCTCGGCGGGCTGCGGCCGGGTGGTGCGCGGCCTACCGGATGGCGGTGGCGCTGCCCATGCATCCGGGGCAGGGCGGATGCAGCCTGACGCCGAGCAGTTCGTCATAGGTGCCCGGGCTCGCTACGCGACGGCGGTGGGAGGTAGCCGCGTGGTGACGGGCCAACTCGTTGGCGTGATCTTGCTGTCGTATCCATGCCTGCCCAGCTATGCTCTTCAGCAACGCGTCGATGGAGACGAGTAGCCACGGGATCACGCGAGCAGAGAGAGCCGCCGGTAGCTGGGAAGGCGGCCTTGCGCCCCGGGGTGAAGACCCTCCTGAGTGCGGAGAGGAACGGCCTGGTGAAAGGTCCAATGCTCCGCCGGTTGGCCCCCGTCATCGGGCATGAATGAGGCCGTAGTTCTGCTGCGGTAAAGGCGCGGTGGCACCGCGAGTACCCTTCTCGTCCGCGCCCCCAAGGGATCATGACGACGCCCCTGGGAGGGCTGCGATGATCCACACGACTAGCCGTGTACTGGTGTTTGACCTGCGAGAACATGTCGGGCAGACCGTTTCTGTGTCGGGCTGGGTGAACACGCTCCGCCTGCAGAGCAAGATGCAATTCGTCGTCGTGCGCGACCACACCGGAATGGCTCAGGTCACCCACAAACGCGGCGGTGAAAGCGACGAGGTTGAGGCGGCGCTGGAGGGATTGACGCCGGAGTCCGCGATCCGGATCACCGGTCGCGTGGTCGACAACCCGATCGTGAAGCTCGGCGGCCTGGAGATCGTCCCGGAATCAGTCGAGGTTCTGAACCGGGCTGAGACGCCGTTGCCCATCGACGAGCAGACTGGTCTCGAACACCGTCTGGACTGGCGGTTCCTCGACGTACGGCGCCGGCCGCAGGCCCAACTGCTGTTCGCCGTGCAGACCACGTTCGAGCAAGGGATGCGCGAGTACGCCTATCGGCAGGGCTGCACTGAGATGCACACCCCGAAGCTGATGGGCACAGCATCCGAGTCCGGCGCCGAGGTGTTCAAGCTCGGTTACTTCGACCGCTCTGCCTACCTGGCGCAGTCGCCTCAGTTCTTCAAGCAGATGGCGATCTCGGCCGGTGTCGACAGGGTCTTCGAGATCGGGCCCGTCTTCCGCGCTGAGCCATCGTTCACCTCGCGGCACGCTACCGAATTCACTGGTGTGGACGTGGAGTTGGCGTGGATCGACGGGGTTGAGGACGTGATGGCCTTCGAGGAGCAGATGCTCGCGCATGCCATCGCCAAGGTCGCCGACGCACACGGGGAGGCGATCCGGGAGACGTTCGGTGTCGAGGTCACGGTGCCGTCGACGCCGTTCCCGCGGATCACGATGGCTGAGACGCAGGAGATCCTGCGGGCCAAGGGCTGGGACCCGGCGGGTGTGAAAGAGGACCTGGACCCGGAGGGCGAGCGCGGAATCGCAGCGCACATCAAAGAGCAGACCGGACACGAGTGGGTGTTCGTCACCCACTATCCGACGAGCATCCGGCCCTTCTACCACATGCGTCCGGCGGACGACCCGAGTGTGACGCTCAGCTTCGACCTGCTGTGGAAGGGGCTGGAGGTCACCACCGGTGCGCAGCGCGAGCACCGCTACGACGTGCTCTTGAAGCAGGCTGCGGAAAAGGGCATGAGCACCGAGCCGATGCAGGACTACCTGAACGCTTTCCGGTACGGGTGCCCGCCGCACGGTGGTCTGGGCATGGGGCTTGGGCGCGTCTTGATGGTGATGCTCGGCCTCGACTCGATTCGGGAGGCCACGTTCCTGTTCCGTGGTCCTAACCGGCTCACCCCGTAGTCACGCGAATGGCCGGGTCCGCTGCTCCCCTGAAGGATGCAGCGGCCCCGGCCTCGGCTCCGGTCAGTAGCGGACGTTGCGCAGATCGAGCTTCCATGCCTCGTCGGGGTGCTGGTCCCAGTAGGCGCGGAGTGCCAATTCCCGGTCTGCGAAGCGGCCCTGGTGGCACAGGCCGCCGTGCGCGAGGGTGACGCTCATCGCGAGCGGGGACTCCGTGGTCACCCAGTGCGGGGTCAGGGCATGGCTCCACAGCAGGTCGCCCGGTCCCATGCATACGGAATGGCGGTCGACTGGCTCGTGTTCAGGCGGTTCCTCCGCCGTGGTCTCGCCTACGACAGCGGCCTCAGCCGTGAGGTGTCGGTCGGGATTCTTATAGCTGTGGAAGGTCTTGGTTCCCTCGATCTGCCACACGAGTCCGTGTGAGTTGTCGTTGTGGTACGTCGAGGAGGCGCCTCCAGTCGAGATGAACAGCAGCGGCGCGCACCGTTGCCATGTGAACCCCCAGCTCGACAGTTGCGCACGCCAGGGGATCATGACCTGCTCCTGGAATCCGCTGAGGAGCCGGTCGTAGAAGCGGGTCAGGTTGAAGTGGACGAGGCGGAAGGTCCAGCTGGCGACTTCTTCGATCGGGGCTGTGCGGAAGGCCGATGTGCGGTCCATGCGCACGGACCAGTCCTCGTCTCCGAGGATGGTGAAGCGCACTTCTTCGTCTTGCCGGATCACATCGAGGACGTCGAGGGCAGGCGGAAAGGTGAAGCCGGTGGCGGTGAGGATGTTGCTGACGCGCAGGTTGGGAGGGGTTCGCCACCGTTCGATGAACTCGTCTGGTGTGGTGACTCGGGTCGTCATCGTCCGCTCACGGGATGTCGGGGGCGCGGCAGATGGCCGCGCACTCGGGGGTGGTCCGGTCGTCGCATTCAGCGTCGAGGAAGCGGCCGATCTCTGCGCGAGCTGCGCGGACGCTCACCCCTGATGTGCTGTAGGGGCACCGTCGGATCTCGCCGCTTGCGGACACGTACAGGGCCGCGGATGCGCAGGACGGCCGTCCCTCGGGGTACAACTGCATGGCTCGCAGCGTGGTGAGGTACTCCTGGAACCGCTCCGAGAGCTTGAAGAAGCGTCCGAGAAGATCGGCGTCCTCCCGCTGCCGGGCAAGGTAGTCGTAGAACGTGTAGCCGGCGCGCTGTCGAGCCGTGCTGTCGAGCGCCACCGGGCTGATCTGGATCTTGATTCCTAACTTGTCGACCCGCTCGTAGATGTCCTGGCACTCGCGGGCCGTGAGGTTCCAATACGTGACGTGGAGAACTCTCTCTCCCGCGGGGACCTGTTCCAGCGTCGCGATCGCCGACGCCACGGACCGGGTCGTTCGCCCGAGTTCCATGGCGCCCATCGAATCGGCCGACACAGTGACGTTCGCCAGCAGGCGCGCAATGTCGGCCAGGCGATCGACGTCTTCCGGTGCGCGGGCCGAGGTGACCATCGACACGGGAAGCCCGAACTGGTGGGCAAGCCGAACCAGTTGGCGCAGTTCTGGGTGGTGCGCAGGTTCACCGCCAGTCAGGCAGATCGCTTCGACGCCGGTCTCCTTCAGCCTGGACAGTGCCCGGGTGTAGGTGGGGATGTCGAGGAAGCCGTGGGCCCGATCCGCTCGGAAGCAGAATCCGCAGGCGATCTTGCAGTGGCCGGCGGTACTGATGAGCGCGGAGCGGAACCGCTGCCGGGCTGACGCGGACGAGCTCTCGGGGTGAGTGACGGTGTTCACTGCACCCCCGTGCTATCCCAGACTGCGATCTCCACAGTGCTGGCGTAGAAGTCGCACATCTGCGCATCCGGTCGGTCTCCGCCGATGAGAAGTTGTTCATTGCGGGAGGGCCCACCGCAGATCGCAAGGGCGGGGCACTGGGCGCATTCGGGGATGGGGGCGATGTTCTTGGCGATGCCGCCGAGCAAGTTCGGGTCCGCTCGCAGCTCGTCGAGGGTGTGCAGGAAGGAGGGGGCGGTGAAGTTGATGTCGCAGAGGCTGACTCGGCTGCCGGGCAGCAGGGCGACGTTCAGACTCCGGTCGCTCTGCATGTGATCCAAGAGCATGGGGCGGCGCCGGTCGAGGGCCTGGAATGCCCGGTCGAGGACGGAGAACATCATCCCGCCACGCCCGAGGGCGACGAGGCGTGCCTGATAAAGCTCCTGAGCCAGTTCTTTGCCTTTGACCGTCCAGCGTCCGCTGGTGGGGATCGGCGTGTTGGCGTAGATGAACTTCAGTCCGAGGTGGTCGATGATCCAAGTGACGGTTTCGGCCAGGCGGCCTATGTTCGCGGGCGTGGGAGTGAGGTTGCAGCCCACGTGGATGCCGCCCGCATCGAGGAGCCGACGGACGTTGCGCTGGATCCTGTTGTCGGCCGGTTGCCCGCCCAGGAGCCTGCGGTTCTCGGCGTTGATGGCGGGTGGTCCGTCGATGGAGATGCCGACGCCGTACTGGTAGCGGGCGAAGTGCTCGATCATGGCGTCGGTGATGCGGGCGCCGTTGGTGACGACTGTTCGGCGGACCCGTTTGACGTGGTACTGCTCGGCGAGAGAGTCCGCGAGAGTGTCCCCGTACTGCATCAGGTCGAACCGGGTCGTCGGTTCGCCGCCGAACCACTGGATGGCTACCTCGTCGCGGCCGGCGTTCGTCTCGAAAAGGTAGGTGAGGCCATCGGCGATTTCCTGCTCCGTCATATCCGGCTTGCCGGTGTTGGTCTCGACGAAGCAGTAACTGCACTTCATGTTGCAGGCGTCGGTGAGGACGACGCGCAGGCCGCTGATCCGTACGGGGACGGGATCCAGGTCGAGTTGGTGGAGTCGGATGCGGAGTGCTTCACGCTGGTCGACATCGGGATTGTCGGGCGTGAAGCCGAGCTCGGCGAGAGCTTTGTGTGTCGCGGCCGGGGGAACCGCGGAGAGGTCGGTGACCTCCCCGCGGTCGAGGTACACGCTGTCCAGCGTGACCGGGTCGAGGAGGGCACCCTCGCCGTCCCGGATGTACTGGATGTACTTCCCCCACAGGAGCTGTGAGGAGGTCACGTGTTACGCGGCTTCCTCTTCGACGATGCCGCGCTCGGCCATGACCTTGCGGACGAGCTCCTCGCCGGCTGCCTGCAGCTGTGCTGAGGCCTCCGGTGAGCCTCCGTCGGCGAGGACGATCACGCCGGGGAGGGTCGGGTTCGGCGCGATGACCGTGATGCCGGCGGGCTCCGTGCTGACCACCATGATCGCGTTCTCGACCGGGACCCAGTCCGCCTGATCCTTCACCGCTTCCAGGATCTCGGCCTGCTTGGTCTGGAAGGCGTCACGCTCGCCCATCCAGACTCCAGCCTTCTGCTTGGAGTCCACGACATCGGCGTAGAGCAGGTGATCGTTCTTGGCGCGACGAGGAGTCGGCATGCTCTCTCCCTTCGATTGCTCTGTTTCTTTCGACGAGCGATGTTGCTGAGTGCAGTGCCCTGCAAGGCTCCGCGGCGAGTAGCTTTCCGCACCATGGGGATCGAGTACATTCCACGAGTGATATCACCAGAGTGATATGGCTTCAGTGGCCTAATCCGTTGGGACTCGGAAGGACATGTAATTTCCGTGACCGCGGCAGGAGAGTTCAGCGACAGCTCGCGCTGCGACCCCGTAGCGCGCTTTCTTTCCTTTCACATATCACCGCAGTGATATGCGCTGCGTTTCAGCATTGTCGGCTGGCGGAAGCAGGGAGCGGGTGCCAGTAGTTTGCGGTCTCAGGTGGGTGCTGACGGCACTCTTCATGCTGCCCCAGTCCCGTCCTGTGACCCTCGAGACGTTCAACTACGCGGCCCTCGCCGTCGGCATGGTGCTCGCCTTCGCCAAAACCTGGTGGCTCGCCTCGGCCCGTAAATGGATCCTCAACCGACACCACGCGCGGAACGACATGCTGCTCAGCCTAGATCTGACGTCGGTCTGACGTATCCGGAGGTCAGGGTCGCCGGTGGGGCGCCTGATCCAGCTTTCCGTCCAAGGCGGCGTCGATCAGCAGATGCGCCCGGCGCTGTACCGCGGCAGGCTGGCCTTTGAGATTGCTCTCCACCTCGTTCGAGGGCATATCGAGGACACGCCGGATCTCGGCCGTCAGCGCAGGAAAAGGTTCCAAGGCGGTCGCGATGGTGTCCAAGTTCTCCTGCCATCCGGCACGGATCATCCCAATGACCATCGGCACGAGCAGCATCACGAACTCCGGATGGTCGTCCAGGTGCCCCATTCCTTCCATGCCGGCGTAGTTGTCGTTGCCGAACACGGCGCCGATCGTCCTGGCAACGAGCGGCAGGAACCGGAACAGCATCGCTACGAGCTGCCGGGCCGACTCCAACTCGGAGTCCGTTGCGTCCACGAGGGTTTCAGCCATCCTCGGCACGGAGATGACTTGCGCCGCATCGAACAGATCCTGCGCCGGACCGACCAGCCACGGCCCGTCCCCGTCCACGCGTTGCCGACGTCCCGGCGAGACGCCGAGAACCCTTTCGACGGTCGCGGCTTGCTCCTCGGTCGTGTCGAGCGTCTCACCGTACGCGAACAGTCGAAGCATCAACTCGACCGCGTTAGTGCGCTCGGAAGCCGTCACGCGTACTGGCCGCGGTAGAGCGTGCGGTCCGCGCCGTGCGGCCAGTGTCGATGCGATGGAGTTCAGCGCGGCCTCGCGCTCCGATGCCGGATCCAGGCCCCGGCGCGCGGCTTCCGCCTTGAGTTCGCGTTCCAGTGTCTGGGTCATCGTGCTCAGGCTGGCGCTCACGGATTCACGCACGGCGCTGGTCGCGATGGGAAACCCGTCGAGCCACAGCAGCACCCGCAGCACGTTGGGGTCCTTCGTGTGCTCGCGCCAGCGCATGAGGCTCACCAACTGCCGCTCGGCGCCGGGCGGGTACAACCACACGGGCCTGCGACCTCGATTCGCCCCGCGCTCAGGGCGAGGAATCAGGCCTTGCGTACGGGAACGGAACTCCTCAAGCATCCGCCCGCTCACGGGGTGCCCGGCTGCCGCTGCGGCCTGGAGTAGATCTTCGCTCTCGATACCAGCAGGGTTGACGCTCATGGGGTGAGCGTAGCCCCGTAAGTACTCCCGACAGATCGATCACTAACCCCCCATCAGTTTGAGTACTCCCAGGCAAGACCCCGATAACTTGCATACCGGTCTGGCTCCCTTGTTACCTGCACGTTTGTCCTGCTTCGCTGAGAGCACTGGCCCCCTTCTCAGGGTGAGGTCAACACACACATAGAGAGGCAACATCGTGTCTAAGAAGATGACTGCGGCGATCGCGGGCTCCTGCGCCCACGCCATTGCGAAGCGATGGGCGCTCCAGAACGGACTACAGCAATGGGAGGCCGCCGCCCTCGCATGGATGGCCAGCGCGGTCGTTTCAGCTTTCGTCATGCGCGCGTGATTGGCTGCCCGAGCCGTAGACGGTCTACGTCGTCACCAGCCTGACCTCCGAGCATGCCACGGCCCAACTCGCCGGACTCATCCATGACCATTGGAAGATCGAGGAGCTGCACCACGTTCACGACACCACCTTCGCCGAGGACGCCTCCCAACTGCGGACCGGCAACGCGCCCCGCGCGATGGCCACCTGGCGCAACCTCGCTATTGGAACCCTCCGTACAGCCGGAGTGAGGAACATCGCGGCAGGTCTCCGCCGCAACGCTCGCGCCCCTCGCCGCCCCCTCGCACTCCTTGGCCTCGCATGATCACGAACCGAACGTCATGCGACTACCCGAAGCCCTGGATGGAAGCCCGTGGCCAACAAGGCAAGGCCAGGGTGACGAGGAATTAGCCCCGACGGGCTGCCGTCAGAGCCGCAAGCCGCCACACTGTTGGGTACGTCATCGCGACGACTCGCATTCGGGGGACGCATGCAGGACGAGGTTTCGATGAGGAGGCACCACAGAGGTGCCCAGTCGGGTGATGAGCTGAACGTACGGCTGATGATCGCGCCCGACCCTGAGGTAGAGCCGGAGGCGGTCGAACGGCTGACGCGTCGATTGCGGATCGAAATCGCCGAGTTGGACATCGAATCGCTCAGTCCCGCTCCGACCGGTGCATCTCCCGAAGGGGCGAAGGGCGCAGATCCAGTTACGCTGGGCGCGATCGTCGTAGCGTTGAGCGCGTCCGGTGGGGTGTTCACCGCCCTCATCGAGACCCTGCGCGACTGGCTCAGCCGCCAGCCCGCACGGCATCGCATCTCCGTGACGATCGATGACGACACCATCGAACTGGAACAGGCATCCGCCGCCGAACGGCGAGACCTGATCGACGCCTACATCCGCCGTCATACCAGCGAGTAACCATGGGACGCAGACTGGCACTGCTGATCGCCACGTACGACTACCAGGACACGGGATTGCGGCAGTTGACCGCTCCAGCACATGATGCGGAAGCCTTAGCCGCCGTCCTCCAGGATCCCAAAATTGCGGGGTTCGAGGTCACTACCTTGATCAACAAGCCGCACTACCAGGTTGGTGAGGCGATCAGTGACCTCTACCGAAACCGGCGGAGTGACGACCTCACCCTCTTGTACTTCACCGGCCATGGCCTGAAGGACGAGGATGGCCGACTCTATCTGGCGATGGTCAACACCCGGCGCGAAAGCCTGCTGTTCACGTCCCTGCCCGCAGAGCAGGTCGACCAGGCCATGTCCGGATGCATGTCCCGGCAGAAGGTCCTGATCCTGGATTGCTGCTACAGCGGAGCCTTCCCGGCTGGGAATAACGCCAAGGCTGACACCGACGTGCACGCCCTGGAGAGATTCCAGGGGCGGGGGCGGAGCGTCCTGACCGCGTCCGACGCCACCCAGTACTCCTTCGAGGGCAACCAGCCCCACGGAGAGGCCGCGCAGTCGGTGTTCACCCGCCACCTGGTGGCGGGCCTGCGCGACGGCAGCGCCGATCTCGATGGTGATGGAAACATCACCATCGACGAATTGTACAGATACGTCCATGATCGGGTCGTCGACGAGACGCCCCAGCAGCGGCCTAAGAGGCTTGACAACGTCGAGGGCCGCATCGTCATCGCCCGGAACAACAACTGGACGCTGCCAGCACACCTGCGCAATGCCCTCGGTAGCCCGATCGCCGCTGATCGTCTCAGCGCCTTAGACGGACTCGCCTACCTGTACCAGATCGGCAACGACATCGTTCGCCAACGCGTCGCTGACGAACTCCAGCGCCTAGCGGACGATGACAGCCGGAACGTGTCGGCCGCGGCGGCTGCGAAACTACAGGCCATCCATCCTGGGGCGCCCGAACCCTCCAGAACCGCGCCTGAACCTGTTCCGAAACTGGCGTTCACGTCGCCGGCCGAGCCGACAAGCGAGGTGCAGGCAACGCCGCCCAGCGTCGCTACGGGCACGGCACCGTCGAAGGGTGAGAAACGCAGCGCACAGCCGGACGAGGAGCTGACCGCAGCACCCCTCGAGCCAGGGGAACATGTCGCGGGTCGGACCGCCACAGTGCTGGCCGCCAGTGTCTCTGGACTATTCCTGATCCTGTCAGCCGCCCTGTTGATCACAGGAATCATTCAGGAAGGCCACTCCGACGGCTATTTCACCCACGGAGATCCGCCATGGAGTAGGGACTGGTATGTCATCACCATGGCGGCAGTGGCACTGGCTGCGGCGATCTGCATGCTCCTACCGCGGACGAGGTTCCTCATCGGACCAGGCGTGGTGCTCGGCACGGCGGCAGCCTCGGTCTGGGGGCTGGTGTACTTCTACCTAGCGAAGGATGAGTACTCACGGCTCCCGATGGGTTTCATTAGGAATTCGGCCTATCAACTGGAATACGCCGGCCATGTGACCTTGATGGTCGGTGCCTGCCTCGCAGGTCTCGTACTGAGAAGGAGTCGGGCTGTTCGCATCGAGCTTTGGCGGCCAACGAGTCCGCTGACGTGGTCCGTGGCCACCCTGGCCGGGGCGAGCGCGGTCGCTGGCGCGTTGCTCTTGCACCACGAGGGCTCCAAACTGAACGGCTACACCATCGGTTTGTGCTACACGGCGGCTGCCGCGCTGGCGGTCGGCTTGCCCGTGTGCGCCGCCGCGCTGGCCCCCAGACGCTTCGGGCTCTCTCTTCTCTTCGGCTGGGTCGGGGGCGCCTTCGCCATCGCTCTGTACGTCTACGAGGAAGCTCCATGGAATGAAAGGCCGTACCTCAACATGATTGCCTTCGCCTGTACGTTGCTGGTGCTCACAGCTGCGGGGGTGGCTATGGACCGGTCGTCCGCCAAATGAGACCCGTATGCCCGTGCTACCTCGTTTTGTCGCCCCGAGGAGCGCCTAGCGGATCATCCTCAGCGCCGCCGTGGCGGTATCCCGTCCACCATCCAGGGCTTCAGGTAGGCGCATGACGTCCGGTTCGTGATCATGCGAGGCCAGGGAGTGCGAGGGGCGCGAGCGTTGTGGCGGAGGCTTGCCGCGATGTTCTTCACTCCGGCCGCGCAGCCCGGTCGTCTCCGGTCGGTGAGCCAGCGTCAGACCCATCTGGTCCAGTGCGTCGCCGTCAAGGCGAGCCGGCAGCCGCCGGACCGTCGTCTCCGCAGGCAGGAACCGCTTTGGGAACAGTCGGTCGGGGTATGCCAAGGCATTCCAGGATGTGAGGCGGGTGCCACCGCGCTGACAGACCGCTATGAACCGGGCCACACACGACAACCCCGAAGCCCTGGCATGGTGCTCACCGCAATTCCAGTGAGTGGATGACCTGCCAGCGGTAGGCCCGGTCTTCACGACGCATTTCGACTAGCTGAACCCTGCGCACTGGTACATCCACCGCATCGAGCTTCCGGAGGGGCCGTATAGCATCGCGCACGATTTCGGCTGCCATGGGGCGGTTGCAGTACGCGATGCCTAGGTGCGGGCGAAGAACCGCTGTGGGCTTGCGCGGCGGAATCCCCGACTCGGCACCGGCTACGGATAGAGCCGCATGCAGTTGAATGACGGGAGTCCATGGAGCGACGCTGTAACGGATCGCGCCGCGGGATGCCGTCAGCGGCACAGCTCGGAGAGTAAAGCTCTCCGGTCTGCGTTCATGCGCTTTTGCGGCCAGGCGGTCCAGATGCCCGGAGCCGATCTCGTCGACGCGGCCGATGCGTCCCAGGGTCAGGTGCAGGCCGTCCGCGTCAATGTCGTCGAAGGCGAGGTGGCGCAGCTTCTTCTGGCATTGGCCTGCGTGGTCGATGAGCGGGGTCGCGTCGGGGAAGGTGAGCATCCAGTAGTAGGCACGGGTGGAGGACGTCCAACCGGGCCGGTCCCAGTGGTCTTTCATCTCCTCGACTGCCTCGAAGGCAGCCCAGTCGTGCTCGGCGATCAGCGTCGCGTTAGTGGTGCTGGGTGGAGGGCTGGCAGGAAATGCGTCCGGGTCGGCTGTGAGCTGCATCCGCTGGCCCTCTCGTCTGCTCCGTCAGGCGTGTCATTTTGGCAGACTTCGCCAGGTCTCTCGTTTGTGGGGCGGACTGCCAGGAGTGCAGGGCGTCGCCGTATTCCCGTACGGCTGGCAGGTCCTGCCAGCTTTCGGCTGTGGCGTGGAGTTCACCGGCGCGTTGGACCACGGAGCGGATGGGTGGGCCGCCCCCGGCTTCGAGGACCTGGCGGCCGAGAACCATGGCGTGCTCGACGTCCGGGCGTGGGCCGGCCAGGAGAGCGGTGGCGACGTCCAGGCGGACCAGGGCCTGGCTCCAGGCGGAGTCGGACTGCTCGACGAGTTCGTCGATCTGATCGGCGTAAGCGAGAACCCGTGGGGCGTTGGCGAGGGAGACATGGACGGTCGCGGCGTTGGCCAGTGTGCGGGCCATGCCGTACGGCTTGAAGGAGATACACGAGGTCAGACCGGCAGGGACCAAGTGGCGACTGCTCAGTTCCTCAGCGGCGGCAATCGCGCGTTCCGCGCCGGAGCGGTCGCCGAGCTTACCCAAAGCCCGCGCGCGTCCATTCGATTGGAGTCGGATGGCTTGCGGGTGGTTGGGGGCGATCTCGATGCCCGCGTCTGCCCAACGGACGGCTTGGTCATAGTGGCCTGCGTAGTAGGCGTTGAGCGATCGCGTGCCTTGGATCCACATGATCAGCTCAAGGTCTGCGATCTCCCTCGCCAGTTCCTCTGCTTCCTTGCAGTAGGCCTCCGCTATGGATTCGCAACCCGCATTGACGGCCATGTAGCCGAGCAGCCCTGAGGCTTGGGCCGCCAGCCGGAACAGGGATTCGCGCTGTCGAGGTGGCTGTCGTCCGTCCAGCCGGTCCTGGATGAAGTTCCGTAGATCGACAGCCTCGGGGGCGAGGCGGTGCGGCCCTTCGGTCTCATAGCGATCGACGAGGTCCGTCACGCCCTGTTCCAGGATCGCGATGGTCGCCAGATCAGTGTTGGACGAAGTGGTGGCGTTCAGCCTCTTCGCGATAGCGAGAGGGCTTTCCCAGCCCGGAGTGGGTAACAGCGTCGGCTGCGGGCCGGGATCTTGGGACTGATTCTGGGCAGCGGGACCTGGGAGAGGAAGCGGTGCGACATGCGGGGGAACACCGAGCCGCTCAAGGACGGGGATGATCTTGTCGATGTTGAGCAGTCGTCGTGTCCCGGATTCGAGCGTGGACAGGAATGACTGGCTGAGGCCGGTGATCACCGACATGTCTTCCTGGCGCAGCGACGCAACCTGGCGGATCAGGCGGAACGCTGTGCCGAAGTCCCAGTCGGCCAGGGCCGCCGTGACTGCGGGGTTCTGCCACACGTGATCCGGCAAGCTAAGCGACGTCGCGCGCTCGTTGCCCGCAGCTCGGGTACACGCGCCGCATCGCGGGTCAGTGTTGTACCGGCTCAGGGGGTTACCGCACCGGATGCACCGACGATCGACCTCGTGTGCCACTGCCGCCTCCCAATAGGGCCGAGATCCTGGCAAGGGATCTTCGTCGGGCGCAATCAGTTCAGTGATATCACCAGACGGATGTGCCAACGCGGGCTTTCCGTCAGCCCTTGGCTCCCCGCCAAAACCATAATCGGCTCCCGTGGTGCCACGGCTGGTCCAGCTTGGGAGTTGGGGCGTGTGGCGCTCGCCCCTCGCACAGTAGCCACGAGGGGCCAGCTGCCAGTCTGCGCGACAGCGATGGTGTCCGCCTATCGCTCAGAGAATCCCACCCACCCCCTTGCCGATGTCCTGGCCTGTGTTCGGATCGCTTTGCTCTACCTCCTGTCTAGCTTCTACGGGGCGACCACTGGCGAGTACGGCCGGCAGACCACGATCCATCGCCTCCTCAACAACTCCGACGACCTCGAGGACGTACTGAACACCCCGGTTCCCCGTCCCGGGGACCACCAATGACCGCCACTTCCACCCTCTGCCGGACACCGATCACCAGGACTAAACCGGAGCTGCCGTGTTCGTTGCTCTCAGCAGCACCTTCATCTGACCAGCCCTCCTCCCCCGGCACGCAAGGAGTCCTCACCGTGGGATACACCACGCCCGAAGAATGGGACGCGCACTACACCGACGGTAGAATCTTCCGTCAGCTCGGCGACGGCGAGCGCCAGCTGCTCGCCGAGCACGCCCCGGCCCTCGACGGCGGAGTGGCCCTGGACGTCGGCGGCGATGGTTGTTTCCGCAGGAACCGCGTCCCTCGCTGATCGTGTCGCTTTACGAGGCGTCCAGTGCCGAGGGCGGTGTCCCATCACAGCGGCACATCGTGTCGCATCCCAATCATGACTGTGACGCATCCCACATTCCGCTGTGTGCGTCTCCAGTCCGCGGCGCCCAGATGGAGAACGACGGGCATGGCTACGCTTCGTGATGCCACAGGATGCGAACCGCCTGCGCCGGTGGAACGCTCGAAGTCATGAACAACACGCGACTGGTTCCCCTCCGAGGCAGTGAGCGCAGCGCCCATGCGGATGCGCGCTCGACCGGAGCGGTGAGCGATTCAGAACGTATCGAGGTCACGCTGGTCCTGCGCCGTCGCGCCGAGATCCCAGATGAGTTGGTCGAGGGACCCGAGACGATCACGCGTGAGGAACTGGCGGCCCGTTACGGCGCCGACCCGGCCGACATTGACATGGTGAAGCGGTCAGCGGAGCAGCACGGGCTGACGGTGACGCAAACGGATCCGGCCTCACGTCGGGTCAAGATCTCCGGAACGCTCGGTCAGCTCCGGTCCGTTGTGCAGGCCGACTCGCTGACCATGGTCACGACCCCCGACCCGGCGGCCGAAGGACGCATGGTGGAGCACCGGCAGCGGACCGGCGACCTGCGCATCCTGCCCGAGTGGGACGGCGTGGTGATCGGCGTGACGGGCTTGGACAACCGACCGCAGGCCCGCCCGCACATACAGCGCATGCAGGCCCATGCCGTCCACTCGTCGTACTCGCCCGTCGACCTCGGCAAGATCTACCGCTTCCCGCAAGGCAGGGACGGCAGCGGTCACACGATCGGCGTCGTCGAACTCGGCGGTGGGATCCCGCCAGGCGACCTGGACGCGTACTTCGCCGAACTGGGCATTCCCACGCCGCGCGTGGACGTCGTCGAGGTGGGCAACGGCAGTAACTCCCCGGGCGACCCGGCCGACGGGGAGGTGATGCTCGACATCGAGACGATCGGCGCGCTGGCCCCCGGTGCGCGCCAAGTCGTGTACTTCGCGGAGAACAGCGCGCAGGGCTTCGCCGACGCCATCAGCACCGCGGTGTTCGCCGATCCCACGCCCACGGCACTGAGCATCAGTTGGGGCGCCCGCGAGGACCTGTGGACCGCCCAGGGCCGCGCGATCCTCGACGCCGCGCTATCCGACGCCGCTGCCATGGGCGTCACCGTCTGCGTGGCTTCCGGTGACAACGGCAGCAGCGACGGCGACCCGACGGGCAAGCCGCACACCGACTTCCCCGCCTCAAGCCCCCGTGCCCTCGCCTGCGGCGGTACCCACCTGGAAGCCGACCCAGCCACCGGCACCGTCAACTCCGAGACCGTGTGGAACAACGGCAACGGGTCCGCCTCCGGCGGCGGCGTCAGCAGCAAGTTCAAACAGCCCAGCTGGCAGGCGAACGTCGGCGTGCCCAACGGCAACGGCCACGACCCCCGACGCGGGGTGCCCGATGTGGCCGGTGACGCCGACCCGAAGACCGGATACAGAGTTCTCATCCACGGCCGAGACGAGATCATCGGCGGCACCAGCGCAGTGGCCCCGCTCTGGGCCGCGTTGACCGTCCGTCTCGCCGAGGCACTCGGCCACCCGCTCGGCATGCTCCAGCCCGCGCTGTACGAGGGTGCGGCACCGGGGGTGAGCCCGGCCGGCTTCCGTGACATCACCCTGGGCGACATCGGCGACTTCGCGGCCACGCCCGGCTGGGACGCCTGCACAGGACTCGGTGTCCCAGACGGTCAGGCGCTGCTGACCCGCCTCGCCTCGGTATAACAGCCCACAGGCGACGTGTCGTCCACCAGGAAGCCTCTGGTGGACGGCACCGCGAACCCGAGGCTCGTGGCTGCCCACAGCCAGTGCAGTGCGTTGGCGCGGTTCAGTCCGCGGAGTCAGCGCGCTGTTCCGTCGCATGGTCGATGGCCTCGCGGAGCGCCTGGCGTGAGGTGATGCCGAGTTTTCGGTAGGTGCTGGTGAGATGGATCTCGACCGTGCGGCGGGCGACGAACAGTGCCTGGGCGATCTCCCGGTTGGTGTTGCCGGCGGCCGCCATGCGTGCGACCCGGAGCTCACTGGCGGTGAGGGCGGCGGGGCCGCTCAGCGCCGCACGTCTCGGCCGGGCGCCAGCCGCCACGAGCTCGTCGTTGGCGCGCTGTGCCAGGGCTCGGGCCCCGCATCGTGCCGCGAGGTCCATCCCCCGCCGCAACGGCTCCTGGGCGTCGGCGCGTCGGCCGGTCCGGCGTACCGCTGAACCATAGGCGACGAGCGCCTGGGCGTGTTCCAGCTCGGCGGGAGAGCCATCGAGGAGGGTGACGGCCTCCCGGAGCCGCTCGATACCTAACTGCCCGCCCTCGATCCGTGCGGCCGTGCGCAGGGCGGCAGAGATGGGGCGCGGCGCTCCGAACGCGCGGGCGAGAGCCAGCTCTTCGTCGACCAGCTTCCGTGCCGCGGAAGTCTCGCCCAGCGCGAGGTGCGCCAGCGCAGCAGGACAACGCCACACTGCAAAGCCCGGGTTGACGCATCCCGCAGCCACGAGGCCCGCGCCGCACGGGAGCAGGTCGGCGAGCGCGTCACGCGGCCGGTTCTGAAGCAGGCGGAGCCTGCCGCGCGCGGTATGCACGAAGTGCGCGATGAGCATGCTGAGCGGCTGGTCGCCGTCGAGTCCCTGCTCGGTGAGGATCCGCTGCGCGCCTGCCAGGTCCCCGCGGTCGACCAGAGCGTCCACCAGCACAGCAGCCGCGATGGGCGCGTCCTGAGACTCTCCTTCTACAAGGCGCAGCGCCGCCCACGCGTCGGCCTCCGCGTCCAGCAGGCGCCCGGCGTAGAGGGCGGTGTGGGAGCGCAGTACGGACAGATAGGCGAAGGCGGTGATGTCGCCGAGCCGCCGCGCGGTCTCCAGCCCGCGGTCGAGCAGGTCCAGGGCGGGCGGCAGATGGTCGGCGATGGCCAGGGCCGAGCTGGCCAGATTGATGAGGATCCAAGGTTCGGGCGGCAGCGGTGCGGCGCCCGCGGCGGTGGCGAGCCGGGCAACCTCGGCGCTCGGCCGGTCCCCGGTCGCGGCGCCGCCGAACGCGAGCAGCGCCAAAGCCACGCGGTCGTCGGCGTTGTCTCCGTTCAGTCGGGGAGCGACCGCGTCCAGTTGCCGCATCCAGTCCGCCGGCGGTTCCATCGCGGTGAGACGGCCCCAGGCGACGTTCACGAGGATGCGCCGCGGAATGTCACCGGAGCGGGCGGCGCTGCTCCGCCGGGCGGCCTCGAAGAGTTCGATGGCCTGGTGCCCCTGTCCGGTCATCACCATCAGCCTGCCGAGGTCCATGGTGATCTCGATGTTCCGGTCCGGATCCGAGGTGAGGTCGAGTGCGGCCCGGAGGGCATCAGCAGCCTCGGCGGTGCGGTTGAGCATGCCCAGGGTTCCGCCGAGCCGCGTGAGCACGTCCGCGCGCAGACCGGGCTCTGGCGGCTCCGCCAGGGCCCGTTGGAGACAGGCGGCCGCGAGCTCCGGCGCCCCGCGTGCGAGGGCGTCGGCCGCTGCCGCGCCCAGTTCGCCGACCACCCAGGGGTCACCGTCGGGCGCCGCTGCAAGCAAGTGCGGTACGAGATGCTCGGGGGGCGCGGCGTCCGCAGCCAGCATCCGGGCGGCCTCTTTGTGCGCCACGGCACGGAGGGATTCGGCGGTGTCCCCGTAGACGGCTCCACGCACGAGCGGGTGCGCGAACTCGATCGTCGGTCCTGCGGTGATGAGCCCGTCGTGTACCAGTGCGTCGACCAGATCGGCGGCCTGCCCCAGGCCCAGGTCAGCCAGTGCTGAGATCCGGCGCAGGTCGGCGGCGGGGCCGAGGACGGCCACGCAGCGGGCTAGGCGTACGGCGTCCGGGCCGAGGCGCGCGAGCCGGGTGAGCACGGCGCGGGTGAGCGTCTCGGGACGCAGCGCGTCGATCCGGTGGGCCTCGGAGGCGACCGGCTGCACGCAGTCCGTACGCAGGCCGATGAGTGCCTCGCCGAGCAGGAAGGGGTTGCCCGCGGTGGCTCTGGCGCAGGCCCGGCAGAACTCGTCCTCGGCGTCGGCGGACAGGGCTTGCCGGACCAGTGCGCCAACGGCTTGCTCGCTGAGCGGTCCCAGCCGCACAATCTCCGGGTGCATGCCAGTGAGCGCACGGTCCACCGAGTCGGTCCGGCCGGGCAGCACGGGCCGTGCAGCGAGAACGAGCAACACCGGTAACTCCGCGACTCGGCGCGCCAGGTGGGACACGAACCGCAGCGAGGCTTCGTCGCACCAGTGGGCGTCGTCGATCACCAGGAGCAGCGGGCTGCGGTCTGCGAGATTTGAGCACAACCAGTACAGCCCGTGCACCACCGCGCCCACGGATCCCACGTCGCGGCCCGCGGGTGCCACTCCGAAGACGGGCGCGGCCAGCTCCGCGGCGCCGGACAACAGCTCCTCGCGCACACTGGCTGGCTCGTCGCGCAGTCGAGGTTCGAACAACTGGCGCACGATCGCGAAGGCGAGGTCCCGTTCCAGTTCGCCTCCGCGCGCTGTCAGCGAGGCCATCCCCTGCAGTGTGGCCTGGGACCGGGCTGCGGCCACAAGCGCCGTCTTTCCGATGCCGGCCGTTCCTTCGATGAGCAGGGTTGCGCCTTCCCCTGTCCGGGCCCGGCCCAACAGCTCGTTGATGCGGCGCAGTTCGCGCTCCCGCTCCATGAGAGTCATCTGGCGCCCACCCTGCCAATCTGCGGCCTGCCGGAAAAGACTTCGGTAGCCACCACGATGTGTCCTCTCGGCAGGCGCCACATCCTCTTGCCATGGATTCCCCCACCGTCGGCGGCCTACGCCGTGTGATCGTCGACTTCTCGTCCGGCGCCGACCCTGTGTCGGGCCGCGTCATCTCCGAAGACGGCGAGGAGGAGTTCAGCGGCTGGATGGAACTCATCCAGCTCCTCGATCAAATACGGACGGGATCGGGGCACAACGGGGCACGGGGGTAAAGGGGGCAGTCGCATGACGGGATCACGTTCGATCCGCATGCACGTAACACTGGCGGCTCTGGCAGGGGTTCTTCTGCTGTTGGGGGTGTTCGTCATCGCGCGTACGGCATCCGGTGGCGGTGACTCCTCCTCCGGCAGCGGGAAGCGGCCGGACGCGGCCGGGCCGGGCGTGGTGTCGGAGGGGCAGAGTGGCGCCAACGCCTCCGGCGGGGAAGGTCAGGGCTCGTCCGGAGGGGGCAGCGGGGGCGGTGGAAGCAGCAGGGGCGGATCGTCGACGTCCGGCGGGGGTGGCGGGCAGCAGCCGGGCGCGATCCGGGTCGGCGGCGCGACGTTCACCAACGACTATCCCATCTATAACTTCCCGGATTTCAAAGGACCGGTAGGCTGCTTTGCACCGGGCAATCCATCACGCATCGTGCAGTTGAAGATCCAGGAGGTTGGACTGCTCGACGCTGACAATGTGCAACCGCTGATCAGCGGCTGTGACGACGCGGGTGATGCCGGCGGTGTCGTAGACACCCCCTTGTCCCAGGGCTGCGTGGGCAAAGTCCTGGACCCCGGCACCGGTTGCCTCATGACCGCCCAGGTCAAGGCGCCGGGGCCCGGTCGGGCCACGGTCTACGTCAAGGCTGAAGCCACTTGCACCTCTCATTCGGGATGGCCCTGCAACAGCCCTGAACTCGCACGCTACTCGCCCTCACCGCAGCACCCCATCGTGGCCCAGGTGACCACAAATCAGGTGATTACCTTCCCTGCGGCAACACCGGACGACACCACCTCGGCTCCGTCGACGACCGATCCGTCGTCTCCCGTCGACGAATCCCCGCCCGTCGGCACATCGCCTGCTGCCGAGAGCACCGGCCCCACGGACAGCGGAACATGACCGCCACCGCGTCGCCCGGCGGCCAGTTCTTGGAACGGACGCGCGCTGTCATCAACGTGCTGGGACCGGCCACCGTCGTGACCTCGCTGCTGTTCTACTTCGGCTACGTGGCAACGACGGCGCGGTTCCGGTATTTCGGGGTCTATCTGTCGCTCATGAACCAGTCGCTGCAGGACATGTTGCTGTACGGGGTGGAGGCGGTGTACCCGCCCCTCATCGCGGTCTCCATCGTTGGTCTCCTCGCCCTTGCCATCCACACCGGCGTCCGCGTGCTGCTCTTGGCGGAGGCCAGGGACGACGTCACCGGCTGGATCGGGGTCTTCGTCACGCTGCTTGGCTGCCTGGCTCTGACCCGCGGCGTCGTGGGCATGCTGATACCGCGCATCGCCCGCACCGAGGCGATCGCGACCACGCCCTTATGCCTCGGTGTAGGCCCCGTGGGCCTGGCCTACGGGGCCTGGCTACTTCGCCGGATGGCCATCCGCCGGGACCGGCGCCGGCTCCGCGACGCGCCCGAGAACTCGGATCCTCCCGCGCGTTCACCCGTGGCGGACTGGCTCGGCTCACCGGCCTGCGTACGGCTGTGCAGATACGCGATGGCGTGGGTCACCCTCCTTGTCGTCGCCAGCGCGTTTTGGACGGCCAACAGCTTCGCCGCCGCCTACGGACTGGGCAGGGCACTGGACGACGCCGATTCCCTGCCGCGCCGCCCGGAGGTCGTCCTGTACACCAAGGAGCCACTGCGTGACCTTCCGGCCGGTGCCAGCAGTACGCAACTCGCGCCGAGCGCGGGGAGCCAACTCCGATACCGCTACCGAGGGTTGCGGCTGCTCGTCCAGGCGAACGGCCGCCTCTTCCTGGTGCCCGCACATTGGACAGCGCCTGGAGGTCGCACCCTGGTCGTGCCATACGACAACACCATTCATCTCGAACTCGTGCCGTCCTGAGTGACTCCGTGAGCCTGTCCGCCAGCGCCGGGCAATCCGTCGCCACGCCGCAGGCACGCCTCATGATGCGAGCGCGGACAGGTTGCCGTCCACAAGTGGACGGCCCGGCTCGGCAGACGGCCGAATCGGTCGATGGCCGCCCGTCCCACGCGCCTGATCAGCGTTCCGTCAGCTCAGCACTTCCACACAAGGAGCTCCGGCTCTGATCATCACCTACGCCACGTCTGGACATCCGGAGGAATCGTGAACGACCGTACTTTCGTGATCTGGAAAGGCCACGGCTCAGACCAGGGGATCTACTCGGCACGCAACGACCACGGCACCGACTTCAACGACGCCCGGCAGGTGAGCTGGTTCGCCAGCAGCCGCGGGATCGCCGCGGTGGTCGAGCCGGTCGGACACGGGATCCGCGCGGCGTGGCGGGGAGCGGACAACGACAACCGGATCTGGACCGCCGCCGGGCACTTCACCGGAGATTCCTGGGGTGAGCAGTTCCTTCCGAGCGGGGTGCCCCGTACCGAGGACCGGCCGGCGCTCGGCGTACTCGGCGAGCGGGTGATCATGGCGTGGCGCGGCGCTGGCCAGGACGAGCACATCTGGTACTCCGTGCTCGGGCCCGGCGGCTGGAGCCCGCAGCAGCTGGCCAGCGACGGCACGGCGAGCTCGACGCACGGGCCGGCGCTGGCCCAGCACGACGGACGTCTCTTCATGGCGTGGAAGGGTTCCGGCGGCAATCAGAACCTCTACTGGTGCACGTACGACGGCCAGTCCTGGACCGCGCCGAAGGCGTTCCCCGGCGGTTCGACCCACGGGCCGGCACTGGCGTCGAACGGCGCGGCGCTGGTGATGGCGTGGAAGGGTTCCGGCGACGACGACCGCCTCTGGCGGGCCGGCTACGGCAACGGCGGCTGGTCTGCCCAACAGCTCGCCATCGGCCGATCCAGCCATGGCCCCGCACTGGGGCGAGTGGACAACCGGATCGTGATGACGTGGAAGGGGGCGGGAGGCGACGAACGGCTGTGGTGGACGCCGGACAGCTTCCGCACGCAGCTGCCGCTGCGTGCCGGCTACACCAGCAGCAACAGCCCTGCGATCGTCGCCCTCAATTTCGCCGACCTGTGAGCTGGCGCCGCATACGACATCGCGATGGGGCCGTTGCCTCCATGGCGCGATGTAGCGAGTTGGACGCCCGAGTCGGGTTGTATGACGCCGCTCCACGGCCCCGGCGGACCGGGAGAAGACATGAGGCCTGGCCGCCGACCAGTTCTTGGCTCTCCCCCGCTCCGTGTGAACGCCGCGATCGTCCACGGCGGCCAGAACCGGCTGGTCCCCACATACGGTCACGCAGATTCGCCACCGGCAAGTCACGCTCTGTACCTTGTGTCGTGGTCTGGTTACCTGCCCGTGAGGAGCAGCCGTCGTGGCGCGCACCTGGTTGTCCATCCGTGTGGCGCTCGTTTCCGGGGGTGGAGCGGACATCTGGCCGCGTCCCGGACGGATCTTCGCGGCGGCACGCTCCCATTCCTTCGCTCAACTTGCCGAAGCCATCGACGCTGCGTTCGGGAGGTGGGACCTGTCCCACCTGCACCTGTTCACTCTGGCTGACGGAACCGGAGTCAGCCCGTTGGACTGGTGGGGAGACGAGGTCCCTGATGACACCGTGGATGGCCGCGCCACCAAGCTCAGCAGATTGGAGACCGGCGAGCAGTTCGCCTACGTCTTCGACATGGGAGACGCCTGGGCGCATCTGTGCACCGTGGGCGAGAAGCGCATCGACCCTTTGGAGGCTCTCGGCGACACCCCGAGCCACCCGGCTCCTTACTGGGGTTGGGGCGCCCTTCCCGATCAGTACGGCCGCCGCTGGGATGGTGACGACGGCGAGTCCCCGCAGCCCAAACGGCCCGCCGGATGCTTGAGCGACCTGCCTCCAATCCTGCCCTGGTGGGGTGATCAACGCACCCGCTGATCGTCGTGCACTTGCAACGGAAACTGATCACCGGCGTCCAACGAGCAGAACACGGGCATCTGCTGAGCCACCGTCGGGAGCCATGGTCTTGTGGCTCTCAGGCAGTGAGATCGCCGGTCAGGCCGTCAGCTGGAAGGTGTGCTGGTCGGCACGGGCGTAGAGAAGTTCACGTTCTCGTTCGCCTGGAGAGAACCCGGGAGACGTGTGTCTCTCGACACCGGCATGCCGCAGGGTCTTTGCGTGTAGGCGACCTCTCCGAGCCGCGACGCGGCCCGGAGATCTCGGCAAGGAAAGCAGTTGTCCTCCAGCTGGTTTCCTTGAACGATCTGGGTGTGACCACGTTGTTCCTGACCGTCGGCCTGCCTGGGGCCGGAAAGACCACGAGGGCCCGGCAGTTGGCCAAGGAGCACAACGCGCTGCGGCTGACACCGGACGAGTGGATGATTCCACTGTTCGGCGAGCCGGAGGCGGACGGGAAGCGCGATGTGCTGGAAGGACGGCTGCTCTGGCTGGGTCTGGAGGCGCTGAGGCTGGGAACCAACGTGGTGCTGGATTTCGGATGCTGGTCTCGTGACGAGAGGTCCGCGATCCGCTGGTTGGTGATGTCTGTGGGCGCGTCCTGTCAACGCGTGTACGTGCCGGTCGACCACGAGACCCAACGTGCTCGGATCGCCCATCGCCAGTCGACCACCCCTGATCAGACCTTCGTGATGAGCGAGACGGACCTCTTGCACTGGAGGACGCTGTTCGAGGAGCCCGGCGCCACGGAACTCGATGGACATGAGGTAGGAGGTCCGCCTCCTGGGTGGTCAGGATGGCTGGAGTGGGCCGCCGACCGGTGGTCATCGCTCGCGTTCCCGGCGGATGAGTGAAGATGAACAGTGTCTCCAGTTGCTCCAGCTCAGACCGTTCCATCGCACGTGCTCCTTACATGGGGCTGCCCAGGCTGTTCTTGAGGTGGATGGCGAGGTTTTGGAATGCCGTCCAGGCTGCGGCGTCGGTTCCGTCGCCGAGCGGGTAGTAGAGGGCGGGGCAGCTGGGTGAGCCGAGCTGTCGCGGTTTCGTGGCGAGCGG
This sequence comes from Streptomyces sp. NPDC001492, assembly GCF_053597275.1. Taxonomy (NCBI): domain Bacteria; kingdom Bacillati; phylum Actinomycetota; class Actinomycetes; order Kitasatosporales; family Streptomycetaceae; genus Streptomyces; species Streptomyces sp. NPDC001492. The sequence goes on from NZ_JBSFHW010000014.1 coordinate 101,924, forward strand.
CGGGCGGCGGGCGTAGGTGAGGCCGATCGTGTCGACGTCGCGTGGGCCGAGGGTGAAGGAGACCGGGAGGGGCGGAGCTTCCAGGTGCGCGGGGAGGGTGAGGTCGGCACGGGCGGTGCGCAGGGTGGTGAGCATGGTAGTCAGGCCGTGTTCGTCGACGAGCGTCGCGGCGAGGGATTCCAGGCTCTCCAGGGGGACCTCGGCGGGGGTGGTGTAGCCAAGGGTGAGGGTGGTGTCCTCGGCGACGCCGGCGGTGGTGCGGGTGATGCGGTGAGTGGCGATGGCCGGACGGTCGGGTGTGCCGATGGCGATGAGGTGAGTGGGTGCGGGGGCCCGGTTGCGGGCGAGGTCGGTCAACTGGCGTGGGGACCAGGGGAGGTTGACGGGTTCTGCGGTGCCCCAGCCGGAGGGGGGTGCGCCGGTGAGGTGGCGCCAGGCTGTTTCGAGGGCGTGGCCGAGCTGGAGGTCGGTGTCGGCCGCGTGCACCGTGCGGAAGGAAACGGTGAGCTGTCGTTGCCCGGCGGGTGTGGTCGATGCGGTGAACGCGTCGGCGACAGTGGTGCCGGGCGGGGTGAACGTGCCGCCCAGCCAGGCAAGTCGGACGCCGGACAGGCCGTCGTAGTAGCCGCCTGCGGGATCTTGGACGACCCAGCGGTTGGGCGCACCGCCCAGTGCGGTGCGCAACGGCAGGCTGAGGCGGACGTGGGGTGGTGTGACGAGGTGGAGGGCGCGGTTCGCCTGCACGGTGGTGCGCAGGATGTCCGAGAGCCAGCTGGTGAGGGGGACGAGCGGGCGGTCGGCCAGGACGACTGCGGTCGAGTCGGTCAGGACGTCGACGGCGGGGAGGATGGAGGTGGGGGCCGGGGCGACTGTCTCGGTGGGGTCGTCGTCCGAGGCGCTGGTGGGCGTGGGTGGGTGCGGTGGCTCGGCTGTCGTGTCTGTCGCGTCGTCGGGGGCTGTGACCCGCGCGGTGTGGGCTGCGCCGGGCGGCCATGTGGTCCCGCCGAGCAGCATCGTCAGGCGTCCGCACACGGATCCTGCCAGGGCTTCCGCCTGGGGAATGGCCGCGGAGGCGCGGGTTTCGGTCCACCAGAACGGCGGCTCGGGAGTGACCGCTTGAGGGCCGAGGAGGCGTTCGGCCTCGCCGGGGATATGGACCAGGACTGGTGCCTCGACCGAGACCAGCGGGCGGCCGCCCGTCGTGCACAGCTGCAGGACCGCGCCGTCGTCGGTGGCGGTCAGGTTCAGCTCGGGGCCGCCGGCGTGCAGGGCTGCCAGGAGCGAGCGGGTGTCGGGCATTTTCGGGGTGAGCGCGATGATGTCCTTGGTCACGCCGAGTTCTCCACGGGGTCGGTCTCGGCCGCGAGGGCGGTCTGGATCAGCACGTGACGCCGACCGCGGCGGACCAGAGTGCCCCTGCCCGGCGGCTGCGCAGAGGCGTACAGGCCCGGGAAGAGCTGACCCTCCGTGCGGTCGCCCGTCATCACGAGGGCCGTGGCGCCGGTCTCGCGCAGCGTCGTCAGGAACGGCTCGTACAGGGCGCGCGAGGCGCCCGCCACGCGGCGTGCGACGACGAAGTGCAGTCCGATGTCCTGGGCCGAGGAGATGTACGGCAGGAACGGGTCGAGGGGCTGCTGGCCGGCGGTGGTGAGGATGTCGTAGTCGTCGACGAGGATCACGATCCTCGGGCCGGTGAAGGCCGGTTCGTCGCTGACCGCGTCGGGGTCGGTGCTTTCCGGGAGCCGTTTTTCCAGTTCGGTGGCGATGCCGGTGGCGAGGGCGGCGGACAGTTTCGCGTTGTGCGCGTAGCCGCCGCGGTACGGCTCCGGGATCACACCGCGCAGGCCGCGCCGCGGGTCGAAGATGCCGAAGACCAGCTCCTCCTCTGCGTATCTGTCCACGAGCGCACGGGAGATGAGCTTGAGGAGGTTGGTCTTGCCGCACTCGTTGTCGCCCAGGACCAGCAGGTGCTGGTCGGTGCCGAACAGGTCGAGGACGGCCGGGGACAGGGACTCCTGGTCGACGCCGATCGGTACCGCTTGCGGTACCTCCGCGGTGGAGGGCAGGCGCCCCGCGGGCAGCCGGGTGGGCAACACCCGTACGGGAGCGGCGAGGTCACCGTGCCAGGTGGCGCGCACCTGGTGTGCGGCGTCCTCGAGGGCGGGCCCCAGGTCGGTGCTCGAGGCAAGGGTGTCGAGCCGCGGCAGGGCGACATGGGCGAACAGCTTGCCGTCGGTGAGGGCGCGGCCCGGGGTGTCGGCGGAGAGGGTCTCGGACAGCTTGCGGTCGATGGAGGAGTCGGCGGCATCGTTGAGGCGCAGTTCGATGCGGCTGCCGAACATCGACTGGGTGGCGATGCGGACATCGTTCCAGCGGAGCATGCCGGCCACGACATGGATGCCGTAACCGCTCCCCCGCTTGAGCAGGTCTGCCACGGCGTCGTCCAGGTCGGCGAACTCGTCGCGCAGCGCGCCGAACCCGTCGATGAGCAACACCACGTCCGTGGAGCCGAGCTGCGGCAGCTCCCCCTTGGCGCGCAGGGTGCGCAGCTGGTCGACGGAGTCGATGCCGTGCTCGCGGAAGACGGCCTCGCGTTCGGCGAGCATGGCGCGGACCTCGGCGACCGTGCGGGTGGCACGTTCGTGGTCGGCGCGCCCGGCTATCCCACCGACGTGCGGCAGGCCGGACAGCGCGCTCAGACCGCCGCCGACCAGATCGAGACCGTAAATCGCCACGTCGCGGGGCGTGTGGGTCAGGGCGAGGGACAGGGCCAGGGTGCGCAGCAGGGTGGTCTTGCCGGACTGCGGACCGCCGATGACGGCCGTGTGCCCGCCAGCGGTGTTCAGGTCGTGCACCCACCGGCCCTGCCACTGCCGCGCCGGATCGTCGAGGACACCCAGCGGAATCCTCAACGCGCCCTCCCTGTAGGGGAGTTGCAGCCCGCCGGCCGATGCCTGCACCGGGCCGACCGCTTGCGTCAACGTCACCGTGTCAGGCAGCGGAGCCAGCCAGATCCGCCGAACCGGCTCGGCCGCGCCCGCGAGCTGGTCAACCACGGCGGACAGCACGGTGGGCCCGCTCGTCCGCTCGCGCGGCGAGACCACGGTGTCATCGCCCGCTGCACCGGTCGGCGTCGCCAGGGCGTTGTACGGCGGATACAGCCAGGCCAGCGGCTCGTCGGCGGCGACCGCATCGCGCTGCACCGGCCCGCGGTAGGCGCCGGAGACGAAGCCTGCCTTGAACCGCGTATACGTGGACGTGTCGACCTTGAGATAGCCGAAGCCTGGCAGCGGCGGCAGGTTGAAGGCGTCCGTGGTCTCCAGGACCGTACGCGACTCGTCGGCTGAGAACGTGCGCAGTCCGAGCCGGTACGACAGATAGGTCTCCAGGCCCTTCAGCTTCCCGCCCTCGATGCGCTGGCTGGACAGCAGCAGATGCACCCCGATGGAGCGGCCGATCCGGCCGATGGAGAGGAACAGGTCGATGAAGTCCGGCTTGGCGGTGATCAGTTCACCGAACTCGTCGATCACGACGAACAGATGTGGGAGAGGTTCGAGATCCGGGCGGGCGGTGGCGCGCAGCGCCCGGTAGTGCCCAATGTCGGCGATGTTCCCGGCATCCTTGAGGACCTGCTGACGTCGCTTGATCTCACCGGCCAGCGAGGTGTGCACTCGCTCAACGAGACCGGCCTGGTTCTCCAGGTTGGTGATGACGCCTGCCACGTGCGGCAGGGCGGTGAACGGGGCGAAGGTGGCGCCGCCCTTGTAGTCGACGAGCACCATCGCCAGATCCTCCGGCGGATGCGTCGTCACCAGCGCAAGCACCAGGGTGCGCAGCAGCTCGCTCTTGCCGGAACCGGTGGCGCCCACGCACAACCCGTGTGGCCCCATGCCGAGGTCGGAGGACTCCTTCAGATCGAGCAGGACCGGCTCGTGCCGGTCGTCCAGCCCGATCGGCACCCGTAGGAAGTCCCGCTCGCCACGCGGGGCCCACTGCCGGACCAAGTCCAGGGCGGCCGGATCATCAATGCCGAGCAGCTCCGGGAAGTCCACCGCCCCGGACACCGGCGTCCCGTTGGCGGCCGACTCCGGGGACAGACGCAGCGGCGCCAGCATCCGGGCCAGCCCCTCGGCGCCAGCAGCACTCACCGAATCCAGGATCCCCGCCACCCGAACAACGTGCTCACCCCGCAGGTCCTCGACGGTGACCCGTTCTCCGTCGACGGTGATCCGCACCGACACCTGATCGGGCTCGTGCACCTGCTCGGCAAGCAGATGCAGCACGGTCACCCCCATGTCGCCGAGGGCAACCGCCGCATCCGGCCGGGGCAGTTCGACGGCGTTCTCCCCGTACTCGTCACTCACCACGAGCAGGCGGCTACCAAGGCTCAGCGCCGTGCGGTCGGACAGGCCGCGCCGCACCTCGGCGGCGTAGGAGGCACGCTTCTTGAGGTCCACGCCGATGAGGCGAGCGAGCTGAGTGAGATCGGGCGCGATACGGCGGGCGGCAACCGGCCCGTCGAGCTCGTCGGCATCGAGGACATGGGGCAGCCACTTCGCCCATGCCCACTGATCGATATGCTCTGCGGGTACGCCCAGCGCGAGTGCAACGTCGTCGGGCGCGTGCGTGACGGCGGCCTGTACTAGCAGCGCCCGGGCGACGCGCAGGACGCCCTCGCGGTCGCCGATGACGCTCACGTTGCCCGCGCGGTCCAGCGGCACCGTCAGCGGATGGTCGGTAGTGGTCGCGAAGCGGGCCTGCAGCGCCCGCGCCTCGTTGAGCATGAACGGGTCCGGCGGCGTGAGCACCCCACTCGCCGAGTTCTGCCCGACCACCACGTCCTGTACCGGTACGTCGCCCACGCCGATGCGTACCCGAAGGAAGTCGGCGTCCGTACGGCGCCGTTCCCACAGCCGCGCCGGATCGCGCACCAGGTCGTACAAGGCCGCCGGTGGAGGGTTCAACTCCCGTGCCGCGCGGCGTCGTTCCCTCTCGGCTTCGCCCAACTCCTCACGCAGCTTCTCCAGATATTCCAGATACCGTTCTCGTTGCACTCTCCGCTGTCGCTGCGCCTTGCCGCGCTGCGACAAAAACAGCGCCACGGCCCCGAGCAGCGCGATGACGAGCACGACCGCGCCGAGGCCCGCGAACTGGCTGGAGCGGATGACGGTCATCATCACCACGGACCCCATGACTCCGGCCATCGGCAACAGGGCCGTGGCCGGGCTGCCCATCTTGCCCTCGGGCAGGTTCGGTGGCGGCTCGATGGTGCGTGCCTCGGCCGCAGGCAGCGGGCGGGTGGCCCGGGCGGGGCGGTGGATCAGGTGCTGCGTCATCGGACCTGCACCGCCCGCTGCAGCGCCTGCGCCGCGAGTTGCGTGGCGGCGCGGCGCGTACCCGAGCCGAGCAGCTGGGTACGGATGGGTCCGCCGGCCGCGAGATGCCGGTCGTAAGGCAGGTGCACGATGGTGACCCCTGTTTCGCGCAGATGCGCTGTGGCCGTCTTCAGGTTGAAGTTCAGATCAGGTGTGCCCGAGGTGAGGGCGACGACGGTGGACGCGAGAGCTTGGTGCGGCAGTTGGGCGAGCCAGTCCAGGACGATGCGCGTGCCGCCGACGCCCTCGGCGGTGAGCGGGGCGACGACCACGCGGGCATGTGCGGTGTCCATCGCGGTACGGGCCACTTCACCGGGCAGCGTCTCGCAGTCCACGACCGTGACGGCGAAGTAGCGGCGCAGCGCGAGCGTCACCGTGCGGTAGGTGCGGATGTCCAGCGGCGCGCCGAGGCGTCCCTGGCTGGCGGGCAGCAGCCAGCCGCCGTCCGTAACCGGCACCAAATAGCCGGTGATGTCGGTGAGTTGCATCGACGGGGTGAGGATGTGGGCCAGTTCGGTGCACGACCAGCGCACCGACTCGGCGCCGAGCCGTACCGGCAGCGTTCCCAGAGCGGCGTCCGCCTCCAGCGCGAGCACCGGATCGTGCCGGTAGTGGTTGAACGCACGGGCGAGCAGCGCGGCGGTCGTCGTCTTACCGACACCGCCCCGGATCGACGTCACGGCGATCACCCGGCCCGTGGTGACCGGCTGCTGCAACTCCCGGCCGATCCGCGTTTCCTCGGCGACCTCCTGTGAGGCCGATGAGGTCAGCCGCCGGATCGATTTCCCGGTCCGCCGCGCCACGGAATCGCCGTGCAATGGCTTCCCCAACGCGAGAGCAAGTCGCGGGTCGAGGGTGGGGACCGACTCCGGGGTGAGGAAGGGAAGGTTGGGACTGGCGGGGCGGTGGCGGACCACCGGCGTGCCGCTCTCCTCGGGCCGGGCCCCAGGGGTATCCGGATGCGCAGGCGCAGGCGGGGCAGCTGGGTAGGGGGGCGGCATGGTGGGCGGGCGGGGCTGGGCCACCGGTTGCGCAACCTGGCCGGCCAGCGGCCCCGGAGGCTCCAGCCGATACTGCGGTACGTCACCGTGGTGTGCCGCCGACGCGGTGTGCGGGGCAGGTGGCTGTCCAGGGTTGGGGCGCTGCTCGTCAAGGTGACGGACCGGGAGAGGTGCCTTAGCGTCCGCCCCGTCCTTCTGGTCCGCCGAAGCACCGTGCTCCGTCGCGTCGTTCGCGTTCGCGTTCGCGTTCGCCGCAGCATCCGGACCGGCCGGCTCCGACGCGGCGCCCCGCAACTCGCGCAGAACCTCGTCCTGCCAACCGCCCTGAGCCCGGTTCATTCCTGCCGCCCTACGCTCACGCGAACGTGCCGAGCAGCCGCCCGTACACCCCGAAGACGCCAAGCACCAGCGGGAACAACGCAATCACCCCGACCGACTCGAGCACATCGCCGAACCGGCGCAACCGCACCCGCACATGCTCCGGCGGCTGCACCACGAGCACGGCCAGCGGAACGACCGCCAGCACCACCAGCACCACGAGCGGCGCGACCGTACCGGATCGCTCCAGCCACACCCAGGCCAGCCGCATCACCACCACCGCGCTCGCCGCAAGCAGCGCGACGACCTCAGGGACCAGCGGATACGCCCGGGCCCGCAGCGCGAGCACCAGCGCGACCGCCACCGCGAGCAGCACCGTCCACACCGTCCCCGCATCCAGGACGAGCGACCCGGCGACGGCGGCGGACAGCGCCGTCACGATCGTCGCGAGCGCGAGCCCCCGGTGCGTGGCCGCGAGCGCCGTCGACACCTGATAGCGGCTCACCGACACGCCGCCCGAGCGCCGGTCGTCGAGCCCGGAGAGCCCCGACGCCATCAACGCCAGACGCGGCAACAGCCCCAGCGCCACGACTGAGACGAGGGCGAGCAGCGCGCCGGCCCGCCCCGCCGACTGCAAGGCGAGCGCACACTCCCAGCACACCCCGCTCCCGAGGACCGCGGCAGCACCGAAGAGCCCACCGCGTCCCAACGGCGAGCACCATCCCAGCAACAGCAAAGCTACGGCCACCACCCCGGCCACGCCGGCCAGCCGCACCGCGCCGGACCAACCTTGGGCATCGCCCAGGCTCCATGCCCCGAAGACTCCCAGCGCGCCACCGGTGACGACGAGCGTGGCAGCGAGCCCGCGCACCCCGGCCCGGCCGAAGACCGCGCCCGCGCCCGCGGCGAGCCCGGCGACTATGGCCAGCACGACGCCCACGCTCTGCGCGGCGAACTCCTGCCGCGCAAGGAAGGAGGCGCCCAGCGCCCACCCGACCGTCGCTCCCCCGGCGACGACGCGGCGCGCGGCGGGCTGCCACCGCCAGGCCCGTACGTCGAGATCGTCTGCGGCTTCATCCGTGACATCGTGGACGACGGGCGCGGACGGCGCGTCCTCGACGCGCACCAGCCGCAGCACCGCACCGTCCGCCACAGCTGCCGACTCCAAGGTGGCGTCCGGGTCCAGGACATGGCCGTCGCCCGCCACCAGATGGCGCGTTTGCGGCCGCGCACCCACCTGATCGTCCAGTAGCCGCATCACTTCGGGAAGCAGTCGCCCGATCGGCTCCTGCGACGGCAGCACAAGATCGACTCGCCGCCGCTCGCCGACCAGGGTGACTCAGCTCAACGCTAGTCCCGTACGGCTCAATGCCCCCGCAGATATCACGCGTTCGAACCTATCATCGGGCAGAAGAGGCAACGGTTGGTGTCTGGGCAGACGGTGTTGACGGGACCGTGGTCGAGGTCCCGTAGGGGCTCGTGCTCGCGCCGAGAACCCGATGCGAAATGAACGACCACCCCACACAGCCGGCGCACACCACCGCAGCGATCACCACACCCGCAAACACCTTGCCCAGCCGCTCATCCACGGTGCGCCGCTGGCGCTGTCCGCCGAACAGCACAGCATCGCGCAGCCGCCGACGCCGGACCGAGACCGACTCAAGAAGCTGGCTGTCATAGTCCTGCGCCGACATGACTCGATTCCTTCTGGTTCCACGGGTTACGCGGGGGCTCAATGAGTACGAGCATGGTGACTCCTCGCCGCCATGCCGAGCGTGTTGGCGAGCAGTTGTTCCACCTGTCGTTACCGGCAAGGCTTGACGAGGCACGCCCGTCAGTACGGGGACTGCTCAAGGCCGGTCACGTCTCGAACTCGCCTACCCACTCACGTTCGAGGAGATGCTTCGGAAGGTAGTCGGACTCCACTTCGATCGGGAACCCTGCATCGTAGGCCAGGCACGCGATGGCCAAGGGCCCGAGGGCTACAGAGCCGCCGAGGTCGTTCGCCCGCTTCTCGTCAGCAGTCCAATATGCCTTGTGGAGTTGCAGCGCCTCGACCAGAGCCGCGTTGAAAGCGGCATGATCCTTACGCAGGAACTGGTAGAAGAGATTGATCGGTTGGTACAGAATGTTCTGGAGGAGATCCCGGGAGACGATCGTTGCGACTTCTGGAAAGGAATTATCGATTGCGGCGGACAGCTTCTCCACCAGCCCCGGACGCTCGAGCCAATACGTTTGCAGGGTGTCGACCCAGTCGTAGACGTATTCGTCGCCTTGTGCGCCCGATGCACGGAGAAGTTCCAACGGCACTTGGCACATCTGCGTCATGCGCTCCTGATCACGACAAATAATGGCGAACCAGAAGGCGGTGAGCCAGTTTCCCGCGTTGGCGTAGAACTGCGGTCCCGTCGCGGGCAGCGAGCGCATCTCGTCGAGGATCCGGCACTCCACGGTGCCCTCGGTCACTGCTGCCGCGGCAAAGGCGGCAGAGCCGACCTGCATGGCCGACACCGTTGCTCGCCACGTCGGCAACTCGGACGCCTTCGGATCAATGACGAGGCGAGCCTGTACCTGCATCAGAGCTTCGTTGAGGGCGAGTCCGAAGACGGTGGCCGACCTTCCCAGGTTCTGGACGCTGTCTTCCAGTTCCTCGGCCAAGTCCTGAACATCGGCTTCATCCAGGGTGCTCGGCCTGTCATGCCGGGCCACTGTCTCAGTCACCGATGTCTCCCCTTAGCTGATGTCGAAGGTCCATTTTTGGTAGCCAGCATACTCGCCCGCCGAGGTGACCTTCCCCTTGACCAGGATGTAGTCGACATTGCCATGCTTCAGGGCCTTGCTCAGCTCCTTGTACAGACGTTTCTCGTTCGTATTGCCGTCGAGTCCACGCTGCTTCATTTCCCGCATAATGTCGAGGAAGTAGTCCCTTGAACCCTGCCGGGCATCGATACCGCTTGGCAGCTGTCGCTTCCCCAGTTCCGTGGTGACGGTGCTCTTGGACTCGATGACAACGAAATTTTTGTTCCCGTGCTCATCCGTCCAACTCCACAGCTGATCGAACTGGTCGTTCCCGTTCTTGGGACCCGCCAGCTCCTCCATCCGCGCACCAGGGTAATGCTCTGGAATGACATGATGCTGCGCGACAGCTTCTCCGAACGCCTCACTGTCCTCGCTCATGGCCCGGTGAAACGGCGCATGATCGGCCTTGATTTCTTCGTAGGCCTTGAGGTTGTCCGGGGTGGGGTCTGCCTTGTAGGCGTGCTTCGCGTCCTTCAGCGGATCGTGCCACGCATTGTCCGCAGTCACGGACGAATGTCGCCGCTGCGCCCTGTCGCTGATGGCGTCAAGACCCTCCTGCGTACGCACAGTCTCCGGTCCCTGTTCGACCTTGGAGCCATGGACATACTTCTCAGGGATCGGTGAGGCCTTGTCACTGGCTGCGATCCAATTCCCAGGGTGATGCGGGTCCTTGACCAACTGGGGCGGCGCGAAGCCGCTTTCGTCGGGGACGGCTACACGTATGCGGTGGCCGTTCTTCTGGTAGTACGTCTCACGGTAGCCCGGCTCGTGATTGGCCCTGTAGACCTGCACGTCCTTGATCTGGTGCGGATCGAGGTCGTCGTACCAGCCCTTACCCGTCGGATGCACGCCGTCACTGGTCCGGCCCGGCAGTTCTCCGCCCGATCCGCTCCCGGATGGACCATTGGACAGCCCGCGTCCACCGCCGCCTTCTCCGTGTGCAACACCGGTTGTCGCGTGCCCTGTTGAGACGCCCGAACCCAGACCGTGGGTCCCGTCGCCGCTGGCGTGGCCGGCAGCGGCTGGCCCTGTGTCCGTTACCGAGTTGGTGGCGGCATGCGCTCCCACTAGTTCGGGGCTGCGTGCCCCACCTTCCGCGGCCTCAGCACCCGCGCGCTCGGTCGCCGATGGTTCGACCTTGGCCTGGGTGACGTGCTGGTGAAGTGTGCCGTCGGCATTGAGGACGTGGCCATCCTGGGTGAGATAGACCGGGTTCCCCTTGGCATCGATGTACTCGATGGCGCTGTCGGGCACGGAGACCGGGCGTTCCGCGAGGGGCAGCGGGTGTTCGGCGGGCGTGTACCTGTCGCCGAGGTTCGCCATGTCCAGGTACGTGCCGGAGTGGAGGTTCTCCAGCGTGCTGAAGGTGTCGCCGACCTTGACGAAGGCGAACTTGCCCACCTTGCCGATGTACGTCATCGGGTCGACGGCCCGGCCGACCTTGCCGACCACCGACAGGGTACGGGCCGCAGCGCCGGCCTTCCCCGCCCCGCTTGCCGCGCTCCCGACGCCCTCGGTGCCGGCCACGGTCAGGACGTTGAAGCCGAACGCACCGGCCGCGCGGGCCGGGTTCGTCTTCCACTGGTCGTAGGCGAGGAAGCCTTTCACCGCCTGGTTGTGGACCTTGCGCGAATCACGGAGCCAGGAGGGCAGTTGGTCGTCCGGGATCAGCCACCAGGCGCCCAGCGTGGAACTGGTGAGGAAGGAGGCGGTGCCCAGCTTGGCGAGGTTCTTCCAGGCCTCGCCGGCCGCACCCCAGCCGTCGGAGCCGAACAAGGTGCCCAGGCCGTGAAGGGTGCCGATGACACCGTCGTGCCAGACGCCGTCCCACACCTGCTTGCCCTGGTGGACCAGCCAGGACCAGCCCTCATACTCCCGCTCGACCGGCGCTCCCCAGGGGGTTTCCTTGGCGTGGTCGAGGTCGTCGGCGTTGTAGCCGTACGTGTTCTTGCCGTGGGAGCCGTCGTCGGCGCTCAGCCCGGCTCCACCGATCAGCGCCATGATCTTGTTGTAGGCGGCGCGTTCGGCGGCCTGGAAGGCGGCGACCGTGTGGTTGACGTCGTGCCACAGGTCGTTGTTGTGGTCGACCTTGTCCTGGTCCTTGTGCCAGCCGTCGTCCCCGGTCACTGAGTTCACGAACGCGGTCGCGTCGGCCTTGAGCGCGTCCAACTTCTGTACCAGCGGCTGGACTTCGAAACTGTAGTCCGACAGGGCCGTGGCGACCTTCTCCAGGTCGTCGGCGAACGCGTCCGACTTCTGCTTCACCGGCAGCGTGGACGCAAACAGCTGCTCCGCCTCCGGCGCTTCATAGAACGCGGACAGGCCCTGGAACTCGGTGTGCACATCCGAGCCGGACGCCCGGAACTGGCCCGCGTCCGCGGTCAGCAGCATCACATCGGTGTCCAGCGTGGCCAGGTCGCCGATGAAGTGCGGGATCCCGGACGGGTCGATCAGCTTCGCCTCGTCGCCCACCGCTACCGGCCCTCCGTACGACGGCCCGTCTCACCGCCGGGCAGATCCACCTTCGGCTCCTTCGCGGCGTCGCGCTGAGCGTTCACCGCCTGCTCCAGGGAGCCGGCCATGTAGTAACGGGTGGCCTGATCCGCCCCGTTCAGGGACCTCGAAGTCCGCTTGGCGATGTACAACAGATCCCGGTTCCAGTGCTCCGCGAACTGCCCCAGGGCCGAACCGACCAAACCGACCGTACTGGTGTACGGCCCGAACTGATCGGTCAATGTCCCTGCTGCGGACGCAGCTTCCTCAAGATTGCCCTGCATCGCCGAGCCTGCCTCCGACATGTCCTTCGCCGCTGTCCCCGCCTTGGACAGCACGCCGTACACGCCGGCTGGATCGACGTCCCACCGCGTCACAACTTTCCCCCTATGTCCTTGCCGGACAGCCGCCCGGCTTTGCAACTGCCGTCGTATCAGCCGATGTTGTCGACTGCGGCCCGGGCCTTGGCCAGGGTGGCCTGTGCAGTTGCGTCGTTCTGCTCCAGCGTGGTGCGCACGAGCTGAATGATGTTGCGCACCTCGTTGGCCGCCTTGTTCCAGCGGACTTCCTTGCCGTGGTACTCGTCCGAGACTCCGTCGGCCTGGAAGTCCGCCATGGCGGCCTTCACCGCACGGTCGCGCTCGCCGAGCACGGTCTCCAGCCGACCGATGATCCCCTGAAGACTGCTCTGTACGTCGGCGGAGGCGCCGGTGTCGTAGGAGCGACGGTCCAGATTGGCCATGCTGCTCACATCCCCCTTGTGGTTCAGCCGTGGAAGCGGGCCGCGTCGAAGTTCGCGGCGCTCATCGTCTTGTGCGCGTTGTCGGACTGTTCCTGATCGCCGGTGGCGAACCCTGTGTCCATCCCGGACTGGCCGCCCAGGATCGACGACAGCGACCCGTTCAACGCGGTAGTGATTTCATCTGCGTGCAGCTTGAACGAGTCGAACATGGCCTTGCCCTCGCCGTTGAACTTTCCCTCCAACGGCTGCGCCGCGGCGATCAACTGCTGGATCAGCGTGCCAAGATCGTCACTCGACCCGATCGTGCTCTTGGTCAGAGTGGCAAGCGTCGTTGACCCCATGTCGAATTTCATGGAGATGTCCCCCGCACCTGTAGTCCAGATCGTCGACATGCGAGACGTCGCAGCGCGCTCGGACGCCACTCGCGTCACATGCCCAAGTGCCCATCGTCACCTACGAGGAGTTGCTGACGCAACGCCCAACGTGTGGAGTGGCTTGATTCACAAGCCTTCGCTGCCGAACGGGCGGTGGTGATGTGGCCGTCTCTTCCGGTCGGCCGGATGAGTAGCCACACTGTGGCCAACTGCGCCGCGCAGAGTGCCCAACCATGCCGCCGCCGTTGCGTGCTCACGTGCGAACCAAGCTGAACCCGACTTGATCCGGTCGTGGGGGCGTGTCCGGGAGGAAGCCCGGCGATCCCAACCGGCGCCGTCTCTGGAGCCGGAGGATGCCGGTTCGTCTGCGGGAAGTCCTGATGGCCAGTGAAGTCGGTCCGCTGGGCGCCTGCCCGGATGCGAGGCGGAATTGGGCAGAGGAGACAACGGGCAAGGCTGTCATGTCCGGTGAAAAGGCGTTCCCAATGCTCGGGGTGGCCCACACCTGCTTGCTGGACCTCGCGGCCACAGGCCACCTGGCCTGCGGTCGGGTGTCGGATTGCAGGGCCCAGCCGATGAGCCGTGGAGGGCGTTGACCTTGCACGGGCGAGCGGCATGTCGCGGGCGGCCGGAATACCGTTTCTGCGGTGATGATGTCCCGCCATCTGGGTGGGCTCGTTGCGTTCCGGGCTGGTGGGGTGCGGGCTGACCGATATGAACGCGGGCGTGATCAAGCACCTGTCGCGCAGTACGACCGCGTTTTCCCTCGCCGTCGTCGCTCTCGCCAGCCCCGCCTCTGCCTCGCCCACTGTCCTCAGCCCACCGGCGGCGTCACTCCAGATGCCCGCGCCGCCGGCGGCAGCGGTCGCGGTCGACGAGCTACAGACCCTCACCGTCGAGGCCCCTCATCCGATGACCGGCTACAGCCGGGCCAAATTCCCGCACTGGGCGGCGCAGTTCGGTAAGTGCGACACCCGCGAGGTCGTATTGGCCCGCGATGGCGTCGACGTCAAGCAGGACGAGGAATGCCGTGCGGTCTCCGGGACCTGGCTGAGCCGGTACGACAACAAGTCGTTCGCTTCCGCCAGCCAGATCGACGTTGACCACATGGTGCCATTGGCCAACGCTTGGCGCTCCGGGGCCGACACGTGGACCACGTCCAAGCGCAAGCAGTTCGCGAACGACCTGGAGCATTCACAGCTCATCGCGGTCTCAGCGGCGTCGAACCGGTCGAAGGGCGACCAGTCGCCAGATCAGTGGGCGCCGCCGAACGGTGCCTACTGGTGCACCTACAGCCGGGCCTGGACACATGTGAAGTCGCTCTACGGTCTCTCCGTCACCGGCAAGGAGAAGTCTGCCCTGCAGAAAATGCTGGGCACCTGTCTGTGAGCCAACGGCTGGAGTCCACCGTGACGGCAGGACCGGGCGGGGCGCTGACGGTCGAGGTCGGGATCATCACCGGTGACCTCACCATCGTCACCACCGCCCTGCCGCAAGGCCGCGCGACCGTCGCGGTCCAGTACCTGGGCGCCGAGGAGTGGTACACACTCACCGGCAGCCCCACACCCCTGCCTGACGGTGGGCTGGACGCCCTGCACGCCGCAGTGCTGGACCAAGTACGCGGCGGTCAAAACGCGGAAGTACCACGCTGAACTCGACAGCCACGGCCCCGGATCAGCAGGTTGGTCCGCGGCCGTGCGCCTCCCGCCTCATCACTTCCCGCTGGCATCCCCACAATCCGGCGCCGGGGTCTCCTTCGGCGCGCCAGTCAGGGTCACCTCTACGCCGTGGTACGGAGGTTTGTACTTGTCCGTCTCCTTTGCCGTGACCAATCGGCCGTTGAAGCGGGCCCAGATGCGGCCGTCGCGGTCGCCGAACGCCAAGAACGGCTCCGTGACATACATGGGCCGACTGGGCAGCTTTAACGGCTCGTTTTGCGAATGGGTGCGTATCCGCAGTTGGCCGGTCTCGATGGTCTGGAGTGAGCACGGCGGCAGGGCGTCAAACCTGATGCCGACGCTTGCCATTGTGTCGTGCTGCGACTCTTCCTTCGCGAAGATGCGCAGTTGGAACCTGACTACGGCGCCATTAACCGGGTCGGGCGACCTGTTCATCACGTGCAGAACAGGTCTTGCGGTGCCTGCACCCTCGAACCAGAACGAGACCTGCATCGCCTGACTGCGCGCCTCCCGCTCGGAGTCCTCTCGCGACTGCTCGAGTTGATCCTGCGACGTCAGAGCGCCGTAGTACGTCGCGACGCCGGTGAATGCCAGGCTTCCGATACCGGCGACAACCGTTAGCACTGTCCCCATGGCCACCCAGGGAACCCGCTGCCACCACCGTCGCGGACGCCCTCTGCGGGCCCTGACGCGACTCAAGGTGGTTCGCTGCCTCGTGAGTCGTGACTGGACACGCCTCAATAAATGATCCGCCACAATGCTCCCTTGTCTCGGCAGGACCATAGACGCTCGGTCGGCTCAACTGCCCGTCAGGTATCACGTGCTGGTCCTCCGCCGTTACGCCGAGGCCACGCCGCCGGCCTGCGGGATGGCCTGCACGACCTACAGTCAGCTGGCGCCCCCTCTGTCCAAGGCTGGAGTGCGCTGTCGAGTTCATTGCCAAACTGGAGACCGCCGACCTGCAAGATCTGCCCGGTCGCGCTCGAATTGTGGGCTGCGTCATACCGATGAGCTCCGTGCGGTCGGGGCGTCTGCCAGGGAATCGCCAGACGCGAAGCAGGACCCTGCAGCTCAGCCGCCAGTCCCGAAGGGAAGGCGGTTTGCAGGCAGCCTGCCTCTCGAACTCGCTTTAAGTCACCGGAAGTTGACTCTCCGAGAGAATCTCGCGAAGCCGTTGCACGATCGGGCTCGTCGATCGGTTTGCTGATCCCGAGAGCGACAGGGCTCTCCGGTGCCCCACGAGGGGGACACGGCACCGCCCGCTGACGATAAGGATCATCGCCGTGAATGACGTAGCCGGCCTCTCGCTGGCCCTCTCGGTGGTCACCGCGCTGCGCGTGTTCGCCCCGGCCGCCCGGACGCTGGTGCGCCGCCTGCTCGGCGCCACGGTGCGGATCGGAGCCGAGTCCCTCGCCGAACGGCGCGCAGCTCGCATTACTCCAATCACCCCGCAGCATGTCAACGAGAACGGGGACAGCCAGTGACCGGTCCGCAGCTCCCACCGCAGCGCGTGGTCCGTGCGATGACGACCGAATTGCCCACGGCCTTCTGGGCGTTCCACAACCTCTACCACCGGCCTTATCTCGAATACGCACATATCCAGCTCGGCGATGAGCGTTCAGCCGGGGAGCTCGTCCACGCCACGTTCATGGACTTGGCCCTGAACTGGCCGGACATGATGGAGGACGCCAACCACGAGGCGTATGCGTGGGCACTGTTGCGCGAGCGCATCGCCGACGAGCTCCGTCTTCAGGGCCGTGTCCCGGCCACCGTGGAGACCGCGGTGTTCGCCCGCGTCAACCGCGCCGCACTGGAGTCCGTTCGCGATCAGCTCGCCGACATGGAGAGCGCCCTGGGCCTGTACGCGGCCATCTCACGGCTACCCGAGCGGCAATTCGACGTCATGGTGCTTCTCTACGTGCTCGGCTATCCCACCGAGCAGACTGCCCACATTCTGGGGGTGACCCCGGCGACCGTCCGCTCGCAGGCACGGCACGCCAAGAGGAAGCTGGCCAAGGACCTGGATCTGACCGTCGATCTGACGGCGGACCGCGACGACGTGGAGTGACCACCCATGCGACTAAAGTCCCTCGAAGAGGCCCTTGCCGACGCTCGTGTCCTGCGCGGCGAGTACGACGCCTACGATGCGGCCAGAGCGCGTCACCGTATCGCCAAGGAGGCCGCCCAATCGCGCTGGGAAAGGCTCCTCGAAATGAGGCTCCCGCGAGTCCTGGCGCAGCGCCGCTGCCGCGACAACCCCCTCGCACCTCGCGTCGACGACGCGGCACGACGTCGTATCCCCCGCCACGCCGAGGCTGCCCGGGACCTGCGCGAGCTTTCCCAACTCGTCATCCACGACGAGGAGGCGTCGGCCTACGTCGCCCGCTTCGTCAACGACCGCCGCATCGAACCGGACGGAGCCCTGATTTTCGCTTGCCTTCTCGATCTCGCACAGCAAGAGGAGGGGGCACAGTTCTGGTGGCAATTCGCCGCGGGCGCCGGCAGCGCCACCTCGGCATACTGCCTATACCTCATGCACCTTCGTCGGGGCGAACTGCGCGACGCCGAGCACTGGGCAGAGCAAGTCGAACAGCTCGACTCCGGCGCCAGCCAGTACCGTCCTCGCGTACTTCAACTGACGACCTGGCACACGGAGACGCCAGCCAGGGGCCTCGGACTGTCGGAACTGCCGAGTGCGGCGCTGCGGGACGCGATCGACCATCTCGGCAAGGGGTGCGACGAAGACTATGGCCTCGTGCCACAGCCTGATCCGGCACTCGCCGAACGGCTGGAGGAGTTCGCCGCGGCCAGTTGATCTGGACTCGGGAATGGATCCGAATGAGTGGGATTGCCCCGGATGCTCCGCCCCTTGTCGTACGCAGGGGCGGAGCATCGTCGAGCGATGCAGCCAGCAGCTCGGATGGGACTCGCTTCACGGTACGGCAGTGAGCGTTGGTGGTTCAGAACGCTGCTGCTGGCCAGGGGGCACCGTGGTGATCAGGGGTGTCCCCATCTGGCGGGTCGAGGACCTCGGCTGGCTGTGGCGCATGGTCTATGAAGTCCTGATGCCACGGCCATGGTGTTCATTCCTCAGATGTCTTCGTCATCAACGGGTTCGGGTTCTCGGCTGTAGGCGAGGTCGAGGACGTAGCGTTCGGTCACGGGGCAGTTGTTCCAGGCCTCGGTCAGCCAGTCGTCGGGGGATTCGTCGGTGAGCTGGTCGAGGGTGGTGTCGTAGTAGTCGGCGGCTGCCTGGCGGTTGATCCACCAGGCGTGGCCTTCGTAGACGCCGGGGCGGGGCAGAGTGATCTCGGCGGCGGGGCCGCGGTCGAGTTGGCCGATGACGAGGGTGCCGGTTTCGGACTCGAGGCTGATGTCGACGTGGCCTTCGCATTCCGTCGGCGGGGCGGGCGGGGTGTCCCAGATCCGGATGGTCACCTGCACCTTCATGTCGGGTTGCAGGCTGAGGAGGTACAGGTGGTAGCCGTTGCCGGCTACCACCTGTACCTCCGCGGCGTCCAGGGCGGCTTCGTCGCCGAGGTAGGCGTCTGCGTCGTAGACCTCCACGACCCGGCGGCCGGGGATGGCGGTGACGTTGTGTTCGGCGAGAAGCGCCATGGGGGCCTTCCTGCTAGTCGGTGATCTTCATGTAGAAGGGGTCGCCGTCCAGGATGCGGTTGAAGGTGTACATCTCAGCAAGGCGCTCCCCTCCCTTGCGGTTGTCGGTGCCGTCGATCAGCCGGACGGAGAAGCGGTTGTCGCCCTTGGTGGACCCTTCCTCGGTGGAGGCGAAGGGGTACTCGTCGCATTGCAGGCCGCTGCCGGAGTAGTCGCCCCAGACCTTCTTGCATTCGCCGATGGATTTCTGCCGGTTCTTGTCGATCTTGCTCTGGTCGACCATCCGGTGGAGAGGTTCCTTGACGCCGGGGACGGTCTTGCCGGGCCAAGAGGGGAAGGTCCGCTCCGGACGGTTCAGGGCGTCGTAGATGTGCAAGGCGCTCTCATTGACCGCTGGGTCTTTCTGGCTCATGGCGAGTTCGACCCGGGCGGCGGTGAAGACGGTGCCCTTGTACTTGCCCGCGACTTTTCCGGCGTAGTCGTAGCGGACGTTGGAGTGGTAGTTGTCGACTCCCCCGGTGTAGGGGGCGACGGTAGGTGAGCTGGCGGTCAGGTCCATGGTGACGGTGGAGTAGACGCGCTGCTGGTTGCCCTGGTCGAAGAGGGGTCCCCTGTCGGGGGAGGTGTAGGTGAGGGTCCACTGCGGGGTGCGGTCCCACACGCCGAGCAGTTCGTCGCGTTCCTTGGTCGTCGGCTCGGTCACCTGCGGGTCCGGGTCGCTGTTGGAGGCGTCGATGCTGGAACGGAAGTGCTGACCGACGCGCCACTTGGTGGCGTCCTCGGTAGGTATGGGCTGGACGCGTATGTTCTCGATGCTGGCGACGTAGTCGACGCGGCGATCACCGTCGTGGGTGAAGCCGAGGATCCACTGGTCGAACCAGAGGCGGCCGACGGTGGTTGTGCCCCTGACGTCCCGCAGGACCAGGTCGTACGGACGTTTCTGGCAGCTTTCGAAGCGGGACTTGATCCAGCCGGTGGTCGTTTTCGCCTGAGCCGCATGGCCGGCGCACTGCTGTCGGAGATCCTGCTGATCCGAAGGAGCGGGGGTGGCCGCTTTCTGCCGGGCGAGGGAGCTCGTGCCATGCGAGCGGAGATAGTCGGCGAGGGGGATGGGCTGGTTGAAGCCCCGCAACTGGTCGGCGGGGACGGAAGCAGCGTCGACGAACTCGACCACCGCGGCATCCGGTTCGGCTGTGGCTGGGACCGGGTGGGCTGCCGTGGTGAGCGCCGCCACGAGCGTGAGGGCAGCGGTCGTTACGACGCCGCGGGCGTAACGTGCCAGCGTGGTACGGGTGTTCACCGAAAGACTCCTTGCGGGCTGGTGGGGGCGGCGGGGTGACTGCGGTGGATGCGGCTGACGGCGGTCATGAGGCATCGCAGAGGTCGCCCCAGCAGGCCTCCAGCAGCGCGCCGGTGCGAGCGGAGTAGCGGGCGGTGAAGCCGTCGAAGCGGCGGTCGGTGTGCAGCAGCCCGGGGGTGGTGCTGGTGGAGGTCACCGTCCAGGCGGCGTCACTCATGCCGTCAGCCGAGCGGAGGCTCGCTTGCGGCGGGTCGAGGGCGAGGGCGTCGGCGGGGACATCGAAGGCGGCTGCGGCCCGGGAGCGGATGTCGGTGGCGGATACGTCCGCCTCGCCTGTGCTGTCGTCAGCGGTGTCTCCGGCGGCCAGAGCTGCTGCGTTGCAGACTCGTGCGGTGACTACGCACTCGGACAGTCCGGGCACGGTGGTCAGGCAGTTGTCCGGGTCGTTGTCCAGGCAGGCCTGCAGGGCCTCCTGGTCCACGCCGTTGAACGTGCCGGGCAGGTCCACGGCGGAGGGGACGTGCGACGGGGTGACGGTGTGCGGTGAGGCGAGGGCGGCGGCCTGCCGGCGCGGCTTGCTCACCGTCCACTGGGTGAAGTTCGTGCCGTCGGCCAGCTTGCTGGTGAAGCAGTTCGGCGCCGGGTGGCTGGCGCTGCAGGAGGGAAGCGTGACGGACTTGGCGACGTTGCGCGTGGCCACCTTCTCCCAGACCTTGTTCCCCGTCATGAACTGCATTCGGTTCGCGATCGAAGGGACATCGACATACTTCGGGCCGGTCACCTCCAGGCCGACGTCGATACGGTTGGTGTTGCCGCCCAGCACCTTGAGTTGGCTGGTGGTAGATCCGACCTTGTTGAAGTCGTAGAGCACATCCCACTGGTTGCCGCGGTCCTGACGCACGGTCATGTAGGTGTGGTTGCGCTTGTCCGGCTTGGTCGGGTTGACGCCGGCCGTGATGGCCTTGGTACGGCCGCCGCTGGTCGTCATCTCCGTCCAGCGTGGCCCGTAGGTGTGGGTGGTCCTTCCCGTCTTCTCCGCGTACAAGCCGATCTCGATGTTGGCGGCCAGCGGGCTACTCGACGTGTTCGGGGTGACCCTCAGATAGTTGCCCACCTGCACGGTGGCAGAGCCGGTGTCGGTCCCATCGAAGGTGATCGGTACGTTCCGCCAGGTGGCGAAGCCGCCGATCATCGGCTCGCCGGGCTGGCTGCAGGTCATCCCCCAGAAGGTGATGCGGGCGCTGTACAGGATGCTGCACGCATCGGTAGGCGCGGCGGCGCTGGCCGGCGGGGCAGCGCCAAGAACGGTCAATGCGGTCGCCCCGGCGCATGCCAGGGCCAAGAATCTCGCGCGCAGACGCGACAAGGTTCCCCCTAGAACGATCAAGAATGGTCACAGGGAACCTACAGCTAGAGATTTACAACTTGCCCTTTAATAAGACAAGTTGAATCGAACCCCAGTGATGATTCACATCACATGGCGCATTGCTGGTCTCAGGGGCGACGCGAGTACGTTTGAGGCGCCGCAGGAGTGCCTGCCGTCAATGACACAGGGAGGCTGCTCTTGGCACACCTAAGGTCGAGATCATGAGCGTGAACCAGGACTCCCACCGCGTACGGATAGCCGCTGCCCCGGGAGAGGGGGCGGTCATCGAGATCGACGGCCACGACGTGGCCCATGCGGTGGAGGCGTACCGGATCACGCAGACCGTCGACGAGGGCCCCGAGGTCACCCTGTTCGTACAACAGGGCTGGAAGGGCATGGAGTTCGACGGCCTGGCCGAGGTGGCCGTGGAGCCGGCGGATGTTCGGCATGTGGTGATCGGCTTCCTTGATGCGGTGGACTGGCAGAAGCTCGACGAGGCCGTTCTCAACCGGGACGATCTGGACGGGCGTCCCTGTGAGCTGACCCGCGGAACGCTGGCGCAGCTGAGGGAATGGGCTGCGGGTGCTTGATCAGTCCGGACTCGTCCGCTTCGCGGAGCGCCACCTGATGCCGGACAAGGTTCAGGTCAGCCGGGGCAGCGGCCAGGACATCCTCGACCCGGGAACCGGTGACCTTGTGCCAGCCCCGCCGGTGGTCGTGTACGAGGACAAGGCCGGTCTGTACGCGCACCAGGAGCGGATCCGCAGCAAGGGTTCAGGGCAGGACGGCGCGTACGTCCAGGAGGTGCGTGCCGGGTACCGGATGCTGCTGCCTCTTGGCGCTCCGGAGGTGTGGGAGAACGACACCGTGTTGATCGTTGAGGCCCGTGACGAGCAGGCCCCTGGCCGTACGTACCGGGTGTCGGCGCTGGGTGAGGTGTCGTCGTTCCCCGTGCTGCGCACGGTGTGGCTGGAGGAGCACAACCGGAAGCCTGTGGCGCGGTGAGCGGCGGCACGTTTCAGAGTCCAGCCCCGTTGGCGGCAGCGTTGAACCGAGGCAGCAAGGAAGCGGTGTCCGCGGCTGAGACCGCGATGCGACACGGGGCGAAGGCGCTGGTGGTGCAGGTGCAGCGCAATGCGTCCGGTCGGCCGGGCCCGCGGGTGATCACCGGCAAGTACCGGGCGTCGTGGCAGTCCGATGTGCACAGGGCAGGTCCTGTGATCGTTGCTGAAGTCGGCACAAGTGCTCCGCAGGGCAGGCGGCTGGAGTTCGGGTTCGTCGGCGTCGACAGCCTCGGCCGCGACTACAACCAGCCGCCGTTCCCTCACCTGGGGCCAGCCGTCAACGCCTTCGGGCCGCTCCTGGTCCGGGAGCTGCGTGGTGCAGTGTCGAGGGCTCTGTGAGCGATCTGGCCGGCAGTCTTGAGGATGCTCTGGCGGGCGTGCTCGCAGACCACGAGCGGGGACTGCTCGCCCGTGCGGTCATGGTCGCCGAGGTCCTCGACGAGGACGGTGAGCGGAGTCTGTCGATCTTGACCACGCCCGGGGTGATGGAGTGGGACGCGCTCGGCTTGTGCCGGTACGGGGTACTCAGCGTCGAGGAGCCTGCGGCCGCGTACTCCGCCGGAGGTGACCTGTGATCGAGCGCGGCCGTGTGACGGAAGCCCTGCAAGGAATGCTGGCCGCTGCTACTGGCAGGCCGTGCGGTCGTGGCCGCCTTCCGCTCCTCGACGGGCGTCCGGCACCGTTGCCATACACGGTCCTGTACCCGCAGGGCGGCACGGTCGACGGAGCGCCGCTCGCGGACAGAGCGGAGGATGCGCGTCTCGTCTACCAGGTGACAGTCGTGGCTGCGCGCACCGATCAGGCCGAGTGGCTCGCGGATCGGGTCCAGCACGCGCTGCTCGGCCGTACGACGCAAGGCACGTGGGCACATCCGATTCCGGCTGCTGATGTGGACGTGTGGGCCAGGGAGCTGCTGGTCGACGATGGCGTGGATCCTGCCAGTGCGGACGATAGTGTCGTGACGGCGGTGCAGCGGTACGAACTCTCGGCTACGGGCTGCGAGGGCGTCACCGCTATCGAGGGGGATCCTGATTCCGGTCTTTCGGGTATGCGAGCCCTGTCGTCTGTGCCGGGGAAATTCGCGGGCGAACGCTGACAGCGCGCGGGATCATGGGGCATGAACCCGGATGACTGGCATCTCAACGAAGACGTCGAG
Source organism: Streptomyces sp. NPDC001492 (assembly GCF_053597275.1). Taxonomy (NCBI): domain Bacteria; kingdom Bacillati; phylum Actinomycetota; class Actinomycetes; order Kitasatosporales; family Streptomycetaceae; genus Streptomyces; species Streptomyces sp. NPDC001492. Next base: position 125,209 of record NZ_JBSFHW010000014.1, read on the forward strand.
ACGTTTCTCGCTCAGGCCGGAGACTTCCTGCGCTCACGTCCCGCATTACACACCGTCCCACTCACCGTGACCGAGGCTCTGCGTACCCTCGGAGCAAACGCGTACGGCACGGAAGCCCCCCTCTTCGGCTGGCTGGAGCGGGCAGGCGAGGTGCGTGCGGCCTTCTTCCGCACCCCGCCGCGCCGCCTGAGCCTCACCTCTCTGACTCCCGCCGAGGCTGACGCCCTCGCCGCTCGCCTCGCCAGCCTCGGTCTTGTCCTTCCTGGCGTCAGCGCGGATGACGACACTGCCGGCGCGTTCGCCGAGGCGTGGGCGCGGCACACGGGCGTGACGCCGACGCTCCACGAGCGGGAGCGCCTGTACCGCCTCGGCGCACTCACTCCGCCGGATCCGGCTCCCGAGGGCCGAGGCCGGGTCGTGGGCGAGCAGGACCGCGAGCAACTCATGCTGTGGCACCGCGAGTTCGTTGCTGCCATCGGAGGAACTTCCTCTTCAGATGATCGCGCCTGGGCCGACACTCGTATCGCCGAGGGACGTGTCACGTTCTGGGAGACCCCGGACGGCATCCCCGTCTCCATGGCGGGCGCGACGCCGTTGGTCGCAGGACAGATCCGGGTGGCTCCCGTGTACACCCCGGCCCATCTGCGGGGCCGCGGCTATGGGGGTGCCACGACGGTTGAGGTGAGCCGGGCGGCGCTGGCGGCGGGCGCGGCGGAGGTGCTGCTGTTCGCGGACTTGGCGAACCCCACCAGCAACGCCTTGTACCAGCGGATCGGGTATCGCCCGGTCATCGACTTCACCGTGTACAACTTCCCGGCGAGCGCCCCCAGTGTCCGCGACTGACAGATGGCCGGGCGCTAGTCCTTCGGGTGTTGCAGCCGAAGCCAGTCGAGGAACCCGACGAGCGGCGACGTGTCCGGGGGGTCAGGGTCGAAGTGCATGATGTCGTTTCGGATCTGCCGCACTTCATCGAGGGCCTTCACGAAGATCTTGCGGTCGGCTTGCCACCCGAGCCGCTCCCACATCTCCCTGGAGCCCAGGAGCGTCTGGTACTCACTGATCGTCAAGTCTGCCGCGCTCACGGCAGGATCGCGTCCCTCGCCTTGAACAGCGGCGCCCAGCTCCTCTTTTGTGAAGGACCCGTCGGCGATCTTCCTGTCGATGATCTTCCGCAAACGTCGCTCGATCTCTGCGATCAGCAGGAAGGGGCGCGTCAGCGTGTCGAACGTTCGACTCAGGTCACCTGTCGTGACAACTCCGGTGAGCACGTTCCTGCGGTCGCGGACAAACACGAACCCTGACTCGACGATCTGCGGGATGACGCTGAGCAGGTCGTCCTCCGCTTGGACTTCTTTCGCGGGCACGATCGCGTCCCGGAGCGTGGCGTGCGGGTTCACGAACTGGGCGCGGGCAATCGACCGCCAGCTGACCGCTCCTTCGAGGACTCTCCCCGCGGTGACCGGAAGCTGGTCGAGGTGGGATGCCAGCATCATGGAGCCAGCGGTGGCCAAGGACGCGTCTCGGCTCAGGCTGGGGATCTTCGGTGTACCGGAGCTGTTGTCCGGGTCCGCGCCTGCTGCCCAGATCTTCGCGGCTTCGAGGCTTCCGATCTTGATGCCGACTGGCTCGCCGGGATGGGTATCTGCTTGTGGCAGTCTCGTGATCTGAACTGATTCCCAGGAGTTTTGGGCATCCAGATCAGGTGTGGTTTGCAGACCCTCCGCGGCGAGATCAGCCACGATCATCTCGACGATGCGGCGCCCACGTTTCTGGGTGTTCCAGAACGCGAGCAGGTCGCGGATCCGTATCTCCAGCGGGGTGGGGCTGCTTGCCCGCTTCTTGGCCTCGACGAGGAAGTCGTCGTAACTCGAGCCTGCCTCGGCAAGTTCCTCCGCGGGCTCGGCCTGGTCTGCCGCTTGCTCTTCGTCGTGCGCCATTTCGTGTGTGCCCCCTCCACCGTGTGTCCTTCGGCATCGTAGGGATCAAGGTGCCGGGCTGCAGCGCCTTCGAAGGGATCAGCGATTCTGCCGCCGACGACAGTAGGGTGATCTACGTGCACCGCTCAACCGTTCTCGTCTGAGCGCGCTCGCATCCTCACCGCGGAGGCCCCTGCGCGGACGCCCAACCACCCCGTGGTGTGGGCCGGTTCCCCGACAGTCGTCGAGGGACGGGGCCTCTCGGATGTGTGGCTGCCGTCCCGGAATCGGACAGCAGACCTTGCAGGTAAAGAAGTTCTCCCGGCGCGGAGTGACCCGCGTCCTGTGGCTCAAGACCGTCGCCGACACCGGACACGTCCCCACTCGCGCCGAGCTCACGGCCGGCACCGACCTGACGGATGCGATCGCGGCGATCGACGGCTGGACACTCCAGAACCAGGCCATCGAAACCCCCGACCTCGGCTCGACGTTCGAGTCGAAGATCCCCGGCACCGATCAGGCCGACGACTCCTCCCTCGGCTTCTACGAGGACAAGGTGTCCGACGAGATCGAGCAGTTGCTGAAGAAGGACGACACCGGCTGGGTCGTCTTCCTCCGCAAGGGCGATGTCGCGGGCTCCCGCTCGATGGACGTGTTCCCGGTACGGATCGGATCGCGGTCGCCGAACTATTCGACGGACAACGAGGCCGCCAAGTTCACCGTGAACTTCTCGATCACGGAGAAGCCGACCCAGGACGCCGCTGTCCCGGCCGCCACGGCGCCGAAGGTCGAGAAGTGATGCCGGTGGCCACGGAGACCAAGACCACTCCTGCCCCGCCCGCCCGGACTGTTGCCCGTGATGCGCACTGGGCGGCCAAGCTGGCCCGGCTCCGTGCCCGCCAGCTGCCCGAGTACACGCTGGTGATCTGTGACGACCAGGACGCCAAGCGGCTCCTGGACGAGACGCTGCGAGATCTTGCCCGTTGCCGCATGGCGGATGCAGAAAACGGCCGGGAGTACAGCGATGCGACGGCGAAGGCCGAGGCTGAGGTCGAGACCGCACAGGAGATGTTCGACTGCGTCGCGGTGGAGTTGACGTTCAGGGCGCTGCCGCGGCCGATCTTGGACGGGCTGATCAAGAGGTTCCCTCCGACCGAGGCGCAGGCTGAGGACGGGGACGCGTGGAATCCGGAGACGTTCCCCGCGGCTCTGATCGCTGCCGCGCACATTGAGCGGGACGACGAACACAACACCGTGGAGGGCATGAGCGAGGAGGATGCGCAGGACCTCCTCGATTCGTGGCCGGTTGCCGAGTCGAACGCGCTGTTCGCGGCGGCGTGGCAGGCCCAGCAGATCGTGCGCACCAGCACCGTGGAGCTGGGAAAAGGCTGATCACCGACGTACAGCTTCGTACTGAGCTGGAGCTGTGCGACCGCTGGGGAATCCCGCACTCGCAGTTCCTTGGTGCGGGTGATGGCCGCTGGACGGAGCTGGACCGGGCGAAGGCCCTGGCGTTCGCGTCGTATAAGCGGACGGTGTGCGATCAGTGCGGGACCCGGGCCGCGGAGTGGCACGAGGAGCAGGGCGGTGACCGGTTCGCGTACGTCACCACGAGCGTGCGCTGCACCGGCTGTGAGCTGATCGCGCACGAGCAGGACCAGGTGCCCGACGGCCCGGATGGATACGGGGTGCGGATCGGCCTGGTGCCACGCGACGTGCCGTAGCGGGTGGTTGAGGGTGACAGGGGGCTAGGAGGAAGGGGCGCGGGGAGGTAGGGGCACCGGCAGGTGTCGTCGTACACGCTCAGCGTTCAGGCGCGAGCGGACTTCTCCCATCTCCTGTCGGAGATCCGGCAGGCCTCCTGCGCCATGCGCGGCCTTGGCCGCGACACCGCCACCCTCAACCGGCATCTCACCCAGATCGGGGCCGGTGCCCGCGGATCGTCTACCGGTCTGCGCGCGCTGACCCGTGATTCCGATCGTGCCCGTGCCGGGCTGCGCCGTGTCGGCGCGGATGGGCACGCGTCGATGCGGCAGCTCCGCCACGGGCTGCTCGGCGCCCGGCAAGAAGCGCACCACCTGCGTGGCCTTCTGGTCGGCGGCGGCATCGTCGCCGGGCTCGCGGAGATCGCGAAGGAGGGCAACGAGTACCAGCGGGCCATCAACAAGTGGGGCGCGGTCACAGGCGCGTCCGGCCTGGAGATGGTGCAGGCGGCGGCGAAGGCCCGTGAGCTCGGCGCCGACCTCAAGATCCCGGGCACGTCTGCGGCGAAGGCCGCGGACTCGATGCTGGAGCTGGCCAAGGCCGGCCAGACCAGTACGTCGTCCATCGCGAACGCGCGGGCTGCGATGCAGCTCGCCGCGGCCGACAACCTTTCGGCCGCGGACGCCGCCCGGTATCTGGGCGACGTCATGGACCAGTTCGGGCTCAGCTCGAACAATGCCGGGCGTGCCGCCGACGTGCTCGCGGCGTCGGCGAGCGCCGCCTCGGGCGGGCTGCAGGACATCTACTACGCGATGTCGTACACCGGGCCGGTCGCCGCCCAGCTCGGCATCTCCATCGAGGACACGTCGGCTGCGGTGGCGATGCTGGCCCGCTCCGGCATCCTCGGCTCCAAGGCAGGAACGTCCCTGCGCGGGATGCTCACCAACCTGTCGCGCCCGACCGCGCGAATGAAGCGGGGCCTGGCCGAGCTGGGCATCGAGGCGTGGGACGCGCAGGGCAACTTCAAGGGCCTGCGCACGGTCATCGAGGGCTTCGAGCAAGCCCAGCACCGCATGTCCCAGAAGGACTTTCTGGGTTCCCTCGCCGACGTGGTCGGCAAGCCTGCGCTCGCGGGTGCGTCGGCTCTGGCGCATCAGGGTGTCGAGTCTTTCGACCAGATGCACACGGCGATTGCCCGCACCGGCGCGGCCGGGGAGATCGCCGCCTCGCAGACCAAGGGGCTGGCGGGTGCGGTCACCCAGCTCAAGACCCAAGCCTCGAACACCGGGCAGGTCCTGTACACGGCGGCCGCACCGGGGCTGGAGAAGGTCACGCGGCTGATGACCTCTGGGATGGCCGCGGGCACGCCCGGCATGGCGGCAGCCATCGACTACGTGCACGACCTGTACACGCTGGCCCGCCCGTCCGTGTCCAAGGCCGTCTCGGCGGGCTTTGACGAGGTCGGTCATTCGCTCGGAGGTTTGGGCGGGCCGCTGAAGGACCTCGCCTTCGACACCGCGGCTGCGGGGTTCAACGTCCTCATCAACGGCGGCCGTGCCCTCATCGACATCCTGCGCAACGTCGGCTCCGCCGTCTCGCCCGTCGCTGACGCCATCGGCGATGTCGCGGAAGAGGCTGATGCGGGCGGTACCGCGCTCGGCATCGTCGTTACCGCACTGAACCTGGTCTCCGCCGCCGCGGGCACCGTGTCGGGAGCGTTGGTCCCGATCGGGCATGTTGTGGCCGGCCTGGTGCGCGGGTTCGGGGCGCTGCCGGGGCCCGTGCAGACAGCGATCATCGCCATGCTCATGGCACGTCGTGTCGCTCCCCTGATGTCGCGGCTTGGTCAGACGGTGTCCGGGCCGGTCGTGGGCGCGTACCGGTCTCTCGGTGACCAGATGCGTCTCCAGCAGCACCTTGCGGCTGCGCAAGGGCAGTCGATTGGCCGGATCGGTCAGGCCCTCGCGGTGGTGCAGACCCGCATTCCGGTGGTGGGTCAGATGGCCTCCGCGTTCCGCAACGCGAACGGGCCGATCACCGGAGTAGCGCGTGCGATCGGTACCGGAGTCGGCGGCGCGGCCCGCGGACTGATGGGTGCACTCGGCGGGCCCTGGGGTGTGGCACTCGCTGCTGCAGGTGTCGGGCTGTCGGTGCTCGCCTCTCACCAGCAGAAAGCCGCCCAGGCGGCGGCCGAGCACCAGTCGCGGATCAGCAGTCTCACCCAGGCGCTGCGCGAGTCGAACGGCGCCGTGACGGAGAGCGTCCGTACCGCAGCCGCCCAGCAGCTGATGGACACCAAGGTCCTGGACGGCAAGGAACGCCTGGTCGACGTCATGAAGAACGCCGGCGTGCCCATCAAGCAGCTCACCGACGCCTACCTCAGCCAGGACGACGGGCTCGGGAAGCTCCAAAAACGCATGGAGGACGTCGCCGCGATCAACCTGAAGCCGGTCCGCGGCGGCGGCGTCATGTACACCGACGTGGGCCAGAAGGCTCACGATGCTGCTGAGGCCCTCGGCTCCGTCAAGGGCGAGATGTCCCAGGCGGTGCAAGATGCCCGCGATCTTGCCGACGTGAACGGTGCCGCGGGCCGCTCCGCGGCCGATGCGGTGGGGCCGTTCGGCAAGTTCTCCGACGCGATGCGCCGCCTTTCGGACACGACGGCAGACGCCGACTCCCGTGCCCGGGCCCTGCATGACGCTCTGAACATCCTGGCCGGCGGCTCGGTGAACCTGTCCGCTGCGGAGGCGCGGCTGAACCGGTCCGTGTCGGACGCCGCCGAGGCGTTGAAGGGCGGCGTCGATAATGCCCAGGGATACGGAAAGTCCCTGCTGAACATGGATGGCTCGCTGTCCACGGTCACCCGCAACGGGCAGAAGCTGTACGACCTGCTGCAGGGCCTGTCGACGAACTCCGCGGACGCCGCGCTCGCCGCCTACCAGTACGCGGAGGCGAGCGGGAAGTCCGTTCCCGAGGCGCTGCAGGCCGCGCAGAAGCAGATGGAGACGGCCCGGGATTCGGCGATCTCCACGGCCGAGGGCTTCGGCCTGTCCGCCGAGCAGGCGGCGAAGCTCGCCGACAATGCCGGTCTGGTCCCCTCGCAGGTGTCGATCCTGCTGCAGACGGCCGGCATGGATGAGGCGATTGCTGAACTCATGGCGGTTCAGCAGGCGTTGAAGGCTCAGCCGGACAAGAAGACCATCACGATCTCCACTCTGTCGAACGATGCTCGCGAGGATCTGGAGAAGCTCGGCTTCAAGATCAAGGACTTGAAGGACCGCCGTGTGGAGGTCACTGCCCCGACTGATCTGGCGCGCACGGATCTGGATGCGCTGATCTCGAAGATCGCTCAGACTCCGGGCGGCAAGCACGTCAACGTCACTGCTTCGACGCAAGCGACGATCGACAGCCTGGAGGCGGTCAAGCAGAAGATCGCCGGGGTACCCGGCGGCAAGACCGTGACGCTCAGCGCGCCCACTGGCGAGGCTCGGCAGCAGCTCGAAGCTCTGGGCATCAAGGTCGCCGACATCCCGGGCAGCAAGAACGTCACCGTCACGGTGCCCACCAGCGGGCCCGTCGCGGCGGCGGGGAGTATTCAGAGCGCGATCAACGGGATCACGGGCCGGACCATCGGCGTCGGCGTGTCCCTCAGAGCCACGAGCTGGGATCGGGACGGCAACGGTGTCCCGGACGCGATCCAGGCCCCACAGGCGCGCGGGTCGGTGATCGACTACTACGCGAACGGTGGCGTCCGCGAGAACCACATCGCGCAAATCGCACCGGCCGGATCGTGGCGTGTGTGGGGTGAGCCCGAGACGCACGGCGAGGGCTATGTGCCTCTTCGCAGGTCGAAGCGGCCCCGGTCGAGGGCGATCACCGAGGAGATCGTGCGGCGGCTGGGCGGTGACCCGTCCGGCATCGAGTGGTACGCGGATGGCGGTCTGTCGAACTGGTCGTACCAGCCACTCGGCGGCTCCGGGTTCTCGGTGTCCGATGTCGTCTCCAAGTCGCAGCGCAAGGGCAAGGGCGGCAAGGAGCACTTCGACCTCGGCATGTTCGAACGGAACCTGCGTAAGTCCGTCCGCACCGCCTCGGCCTGGCGCAACGACTTGGCGACCGTATCGCGGCGGGCTGGCACCGATGTCGCCAAGGCATTGGAGGAGATGGGCGAAGACGGTGTCGCGCTCACCCGCAAGATGGCCCGCGGCTCCAATAAGTACGTGCAGTCGATGGCTGCGCAGCTCACGAAGCTCGCCGGCACCGCGAAGGCCACGCTGTCCGATTACACGGGCCAGTTGAAGAACGCGGTCAAGGACTCCACGGCGTTCCAGAACAACCTCGCCAAGCTGGCCTCCAGCGGGTACGGGGCTTTGGCCACGCGGCTGGCGGAGCATGGCGATGAGAACGCTGAGGCGCTCGCCGCCCAGGCCGTACGCGACAAGAAGAAGGCGAAGCAGGCCAACAGCGCGGCCCAGTCAGCGGGCAAAACCCTCGACTCGGATCAGCTCGGCGACTTCGTGAAGCTCATCGGCGCCCTGGCCAAGGGTCGCGGCATTCACGCGGTGGCCGAGAGGGCAGGGCTCGACGAGGACCGGGTCATCGAGATCGCCAACCGCGGCAAGGGCCAGATCAAGGCCACGGGCAGTAAGGCGGACCGGTTCCTCGCCGACCTGGTGAAGGCGAATGCTGGGAAGGCGTACGCGAACGGCGGCATCTGGGAGCCGGGGGTGTACTCCTCGAGGAACGGGCTGATCAAGTTCGCCGAGCCGGAGACTCGCGCCGAGTCGTACATCCCGCACGCGGTGGCGAAACGCGGCCGGGCAACCGCAGTGCTGTCCGAGACCGCGGACCGTTTCGGATACGGGCTCACCCCCAAGCGCCTGGTGGATGCCGGGGCGGGTCGGGCGCAGGTCGTGGTGGTGCATCAGGCGCCGGCGATCGGCCAGCAGACCATCCACGTCACCCGTGCCGGGGCAACCGCGAACGACATCGCCTCCGCTGTCTCGTATCAGATGCGCCGGGCCCACCGCGGAGGTGTTCTGCGGTGAGCACGGAACTCAAGGATTTCCAGCTGGAGTTCGCCGGGATACGACTCGGCCACGGCACCAGCATCCCCATCGCCCGGATCGAAGGCCTCGCCCGGCCCGGTGTGCGTGGGGAGGTCGTCGATCGTCCCGCCGCGGATGGCGTGTGGCTGAGCCCGGACTGGTACGAGGCCCGCACCCTGCGCATCGACTGCGGCGTGAAGACGCCCGGTGATCCGGCTGCTGCGGCCCGCGTCGTGGCCCAGATCGAGGATGCCGCAGACGATCCTCGGGTGCGCACGGTCGGCGGGGCAGTGATGCCGTTGCGGATCAAGTGGCCTGGCGGCCCGGTCCGTGTCCTGTACGGGCGGCTCCGTAAGGCCGAGGCGTCGTGGGAGGAGGCGGTCTTCGGGTGGGTGCCGCTCGACGTCGAGTTCACTGCTGATCCGCGCTACTACGCGGACGCCGAGCAGAGCATGGAGCTGAAACTCGGGTGGCTGTCCGGTGGCGGCTTCACCGCCCCGGTGCAGGCCCCCATCCACGTGAGCGATGGCAGCCTGTCCGGTCAGAACCGGCCGGGCTGGGTCACCAACGGCGGGAACATCGACGCCCACCCGGTGATCACCATCTACGGGCCGTGCGCGAACCCGGTGATCACGCACGTGGAGACCGGCCGGCAGATCAATCTCGGCATCACCATCCCCGCCGGCGAGCACGTCACGGTCGACACCCGCCCCGGCCAGCGAACCGTGACCGGGAAGAACGGCGGCACCTTCGCCACCACGTCCCCGCTGGGCGACTTCCGTCTGCCCCCAGGACGTTCGGAAATCCGCTGGACCGCTTCCGATCCGACCGCATCCGCCCGCCTGAAGGTGGCGTGGCGTGACGCCTTCAAGACTCTGGTTGACCCGAAGGAGACCCCCGTCCGATGACGCTTGCCCAGGCCCCGCTGCTCGTGAACGGTGCCACCCACTCCGCCCAGACGTTCCGGCAGATGATCAAGGATCTGTCGCATGGTTCTGAAGGCGTCACCGAAGCCACGGACCTGAAGGTGACACCTCTGCCGGTGCCCGGCGGCGGTGTGCAGATCGCTGACGGGTCCGCTGTGATCCGGGGCAGGGCGTCGACGTGGCAGGGTTCGTACACGGCGTACAACATTGGCGCCGCGACCGTCCCGATCGCTCCCACCGGCGCGACGCCGCGATCCGATCTGATCGTGCTGCGGGTGCAGGACCCCGAGTTCGAGGGCGGACTGGATCCGGCGGCGGATGCGATCAACTTCTTCGACGTCATCCCCAACGTGTCCTCCACCGTGTCGTCGGCGCCCAAGGGTGTGACGGGAGTGGCGTTGGCCCGCGTCGACCTGCCGGCGAGCACGGGCACGGTGACGGCCGGGATGATCCGCGACGTGCGGCGGGTGGCGAACCCTCGCCGTGAGCGCACCTTGTACACGGCGTATCCGTCGAAGCTGACGAAGGCGTGGAAGGACGACGACAAGTGGCACGACTGGCCGTCTGAGGCGCGCTGGCAGATGCCGGTGCCGGACTGGGCGACGAAGCTGATCCTTACGATCACGCTCGCTGGTCTGCGGATGGACTTCGATTCGCTGTACGGCAGGCTGCAGCCGGTGTTCGGCACGATCGAGGGTCAGGACACTGTCGTTGACGACAATCAGGGCAAGGTGGTGCGGCGCTCGACTGCTGTGGTTGCCGACACGATCACGCTGCCGTCCTCGTACCGGGGCACGACGCAGACGCTGTTCATGCAGGCGAAGATGTCGAAGGACTGGAAGGGCGACCTCGGCGTCGACGGCGGTACGTCGATCATCGCGGACATCGAGTTCACCGAAGGCCCGGTGTGACCTGCTGTGGCGTACCGGTACCTGATCCAGCACGCCCTCACGGGGCAGTGGCTGTCGCACGATCTCCCGTTGAAGAACGTCGAGTTCGGGCCCGAGCTGAATGGGCCGGGAGAGCTGCGCGGCACGCTGTCGCCGCGGCTCGCGTCGTCGTTGCCCGAGCTCACCCAGAACCCTGGCAACGCCCTGCTGTACGTGGAGCGGGACGGGTTGCTGCGGTGGGGCGGGCTCATCTGGCAGGCCGAGCCCGAGGGCAACAAGCTGCCGGTGGAGGCCGCTGGTTGGAGCTCGTACCTGCACAAGCGCCACGACCTGGACGGTGAGCTCGGTGGCCGCGGGCCGTACGTGAACACCGACCCGTGCCGGGTGATGCGGGACATCGTGTCGTACGCGCAGTCGATCCCCGACGGCAGCCTCGGCATCACTGTGGACGCCACCACGTCGAAGAGCACGGTGGGCACACCCGCGGAGCCGTGGCACTCGCACTGGTGGGAAACCCCGGTCCTCGGTCACCTGCTCGATGATCTGGTGAAGGCCCCGGACTCCCCGGACTACACCTGCACCACCTGGTGGGATGCGAATCGGCGCCCTGTGCGCCGCATCCGGGTCGGCTATCCCCGCCTTGGAGCACGCCGTACGGACATCGCGTTCTCCACCGACACCAACATCACCGAATCCACCCCCATCACGTACAGCGCCGACGAGTACGCGCAGGTCGTCATCGCCACCGGAGCCGGTGAAGGCCGAGCCCAGCAGCGCGCCATCGACGCCGTACGCAACAAGCGCCTCCGCCTGGAGCACGTCCTCGAGCTTCCCGACGTACGCGGCCGTGACGTTCTCGCACAGCGGGCGCGCGCCGAGCGGGCGTGGCGGCAGAACCTCGGCCACGTCGAAGAGATCACCGTCCGCAATCATCCGGCCGCACCGATCGGGTCGTGGCAGATCGGCGACGACGTCCACGTCTTCGTACGCGATGAGTGGGGCACGTGGTCCGGCTGGTGCCGCATCACCGGCTACACCATCCGCCCCGACACCGACGCCGGGGAGACCGCCACCCTCCGACTCGAACCGTCCGGCGCCCACCAGTACGCCACCGCCGCCTGAACAAGGACCCATCTCTTGCCCACCGACATAGGCACTCGTCTCGCCCGCCTGGAGAAGCTGCTCCGCACCGCGATCCGCGCCCCGAAGCTGGCGAACGCCAGCTTGGAGAACGGCTCCGTCGACGTGTACGACGAGAGCGGCTCCCTGCGCGCGGTCATCGGCCAGCAGCCAGACGGCACCAGCGGCGTCATCGCGGTGAACGGCCCTCGTCCGCCTGCCCCATCCGTGCCGGAGGTGGAACCGGTGCTCGGAGGGCTCAGGGTCACCTGGGACGGCGCCTTTACTGATGCGGAAGCGGCCCCGTTGGATCTGTCGCGCGTGCAGGTTCATGTGCTGACGTCTGCGAGCATGCAGGCGGATCCGCGATGGCCGACCGCAACGATCGAGGCCGCATCCGGTGCCTCGGTCACCATCTCGGTGAACCACTACGGGCCGCTGTGGGTGCGGCTGGTCGCGGTGAACACCTCCGGCATACCCAGCGTCGCCTCGGATGCCGTGCGTACGTCGGCCCGGCGCGCGGTGTCGGGGGATCTCGGGCAGCAGGTCATTCAGCAGGGGCACATCGCGGTCGGCGCCATCGCGACCCCGCACCTGGCCGTTGGCTCCGTCACCCCCGACCACATTGCGGTCGGCCAGGGCACGAACTTGGTGCCGGATCCTGGGTTCGAGGGCGCGGCCACGGCGAACACTGTCGCAGCGGGCGGCACGGCGTGGTCGTTCGCTCCCGGTAACCGGACGGGGGTCGGGATCCGTCTCGACTGCACTGCCGCAGCCGAAACGTACTGGACGCTGCCGTTGGCGACTGTGCCGGTACTGGCCGCCTCTCAGCTGTTCCTCGGCATCGATGTGCTGGTGTCCGACGATCTTGCCGCGAAGGCCGTGAAGATCCTCGCCCGCTGGGAGAACAGCACCGGCGAGATCCTCGGCTACGGAGTCGCCGAAGCCACCAGCTACGTGCCGGGGGTGTGGCAGCGAGTCACGGGGCAGGTGGCCGCACCGCAGGGCACGACCCGCGCAGTGCTGTGCCTGGAGGCATCCGCCGCGACCGCGGGGTGGGTGGTGTTCGACAACGCGCAGGCCCACACGATCTTCGGGGATGTCACCGGCGGGGCCCGGGCTGAACTCGGGCCGCAGGGACTGAGGTTGTACGACGAGGACGGGGAAGAGGTCGTTTCGCTCGTCTCCGGGCAGGCCAACTACCTAACCCTGAGGGACGGCACCACCAGGGTCGCGGCGATCGGCTCGACCGGAGACGCCTCATTCCAGGACCTGAACGTCGCGGGGAAGGTCACTATCGGCGGCGACGACCTCACCGACCTGTATGACGGGCCGCGCGGCATCGTCGCCATGGACTGGATGGCCACCGGCGTGAAGACCACCACCGGTACCGAGATGGGCTACGTCGAGTTGGCCTTCGACGCCGAAGAGGGACGCATGTACCGCGTGGTCTACAACGGCACCGCGGAATGTTCCCAGACCGGCGGCTCCCTGGTGCTTCGGCTGCGCAGCGGCTACGCCTCTGCACCGTTGATCAGTTCCACGCAGTTGCAAGAGGCCCGCCATCCGCTCACGTCGACGCGCCGCGAAGCACGGCTGGAGTTGATCGGTCCGTGCGCACCGAATGATCTGATCCGGCCCGGGCGGAATCGGCTGCTGCTCACGTTCACCAGCGACAGCGGCGCTCCCGCAGGCCAGCAGATCACCCTCACTGGCGCGAAGGGCCGCATGGGGCACCTGAGCGTGGAGGACATCGGCGAGCAGGCACCGGACACCGGCGTTTACAACACAGGTGGCGCTGTCGTCCCTGACCCTCCGGTGAAGGTGAAGCGCGAGTACAACGCGTCCTGGTCGGGGAGCTACGCGAACCGGTCCGGATACAACTCGTACTACGGAAACCGCATGGTGGCCGGCTACTACTCGGCGAACAACGGCACCCAGGCCGCGCTCGTGGGGTTCGGCGGGAGCCTCGCCAAGGACCTCGCCGACGCGAAGCTCCTCAAGGTCGAGGTGTATCTCTACGCCAACCACTGGTACTACGCCTCCGGCGGCACCGCCGTCCTCAAGGTCCACGGCCACGCTTCACGTCCGAGCAAGTTCTCGGCGGACCAGACCGGCTCGAAGACCGTCACCAAGTGGGCGCGCGCAAGCGGCCAGTGGGTGGACATCACCTCGATCTTCGATTCAACGAAGTTCCGGGGCATTGCGATCGACCCGAACACCACCAACAAGACCTCGTACGGCATGTTCGACGGCATCGGCCAAGGCCATCCGCCGCGACTGCGCGTCACCTACATCAAGTAACCCAAGGAGCACAGCTACTCGTGACCGCACTGTACGGAGACCTCGTCACCAACGGCACCTTCACCGACGGCACCACCGGCTGGTGGTCCGGCGACCCGGCCATGGTCACCCTGGCCGCGCCCGGCAACGGCCTGGAGGCCACCGCCACCACTGATGCCGCCAATCTCTGGGACGCCCCCTTCGGGCAGGACAACATCATCCTGCGGTCCGGCTGTACGTACACGCTGAGTTTCACCGCCCGCGCCAGCCAGTCCGGCACTACCCTCCGGGCGCAGGTCGGGCTCGGCGCAGACCCGTGGAACGCTGCCCTGGACAGGACCGTGACGCTGCCCGCGGTCGACACTCATGTCGTGTTCTCCTTCACCTCGAGAATCGACACCACGGCCGGGCAGGTGAGTTTCCAGTTCGGCCAGGGGACAGCGGTCACCGTGCACCTCAGCGACGTGCGGCTCACCTCGTCCACGGCCCGTGAGGGCTTCTACGTTGATCCGGACTCCAATGCCGCGAAGTGGGTGGCCGCCAACTCGAACGATCCGCGGGCGGTGAAGATCACCCAGGCCCTGGTGCGACGTCCTGCCGCGAAGTGGTTCGGCGACTGGAACAAGGATGTCCAGGGTGATGTCGACGCCTATGTGACTGCGGCCGCCGCTGTGGGGCGGCCGCCCCTCCTGACGGCGTACAACATGTTCAACCGGGACAACGGCGGCCACTCCAGCGGCGGCGCCAAGTCTCCGGAGGAATACCGGGCTTGGGTTGACGGCTTCGTCGCCGGCATCGGCGACCGGCCTGCTCTCGTCATCGTGGAACCTGACTCGCTCAGCCAGATCGGCAGCCTTCCGACTGAGGCAATGCGCGCCGAGCGCACGCAGTTGGTCGCCTACGCTGCGGACGCCCTGGCCTCGCGCCCACTGGTGCGCTCCTATCTCGATGGCGGCAACGCCACGTGGATCCGGGCCGACGAGATGGCGGCCCGGCTCGCCGCAGCAGGGGTAGCCCGTACGGCAGGCTTCGCGATCGGGGTGGCGAACTACGACTCCACGGACGTCTCCTGCACCTACGGGCATCAGGTTGCCCAGGAGCTGGCAGCACGCGGCGCTCCGGGCGTCCGCTTCGTCATCGATACCTCACGCAACGGCAACGGCGCGATGGACGGAAGCGGGCAGCACGTCGACTACTGCAACCCGGGCGGGCGTCGCCTCGGTGTCCCCTCCTCGATCGGCGTCGGCGGCGCCGAATACCTGCTGTGGATCAAAGTCCCCGGTGACTCCGACGGCATGTGCGGCGTGGCCCGCGACGTTCCTGCCGGCGCTTTCTCCCCTTTCCTCGCCGAGCACCTCATCGACGGCTAGAAGGCTGATGAAGATCTTGAGGCTGGGTGGTGCGGAACCCGGAAGGCTTCAGGGCTCAGCTGCTCATCGCGGCTGAGCGCAGGAGTGATGTGTCGTCCAGGGCGAGCGGACCAGACGTGTCAGCCGTTGGCGGATCCGTTGCCGGACACTACGGGGATCTCGTCGAGGATGTGGGACAGGGGGTCGTCGCCGTCGTTGATGGTGCTGTTGTCGGTGCATTGCTGCTGTTGCTGGGAGCTGAGGATGGGGACGTCCTGCACGCCGACATTGATCAAGGCGATGAGGGACTGGACGCCGAGCTTCCCAATACCGAGGCAGGGCTTGTTCAGGGTTCCCTGGATGAGGCTCATCTGCGGGCTCTCCTGGCCGCCGGTCTTTGTGTTGCCGTAGCCAGTTTTGGAGCCGTTGGCGCTGGCGCCGTCCGGGCCGTCGGCAGCGACAGCGGCTGGGGCCGCTGCAAGCAGGGCGAAGACGACGCACGCGCCCACGGCGATCTTACGGATCATGATTCCCCTCCCACTGAGGCCAGCCCAATGCCGACCCCCCGTGATCACCATGCGGTAGCCGGTGTCGAGGCCCCATGTGAATGGTCGGAGCACTACTCAAACGAGTGATGTGTCGTCGCCCCCAAGTAACCCGCGTTGGGTCGCGCGGAGTCCACCTGGGGAACAGTCGTTGGGACGGTCGTTAGGGACTCGACCACCGCAACAGAACCTGGGCGGCCTTCCCCCGGCCGCACCCTAACGAGAAGAGGCTGCCCTGCCACACAGGATGCGCCCCCTCCCTAGATCCTCATCAGTCTTCTAGGGGGTGTCCGATGGGTCAGCCACCTCCCGTCGCACACCTCCTCCGGGCGCGGCAACCCGTCACCCAAGGCCCAGCGATTGCAACGCCGTCGTCCAGTCCGTAGCGATCGCCTTCTGCGCTGCGGCCAGCGTGACCTTGCCGGAGCAGACAGCGGTGTGCAGCCTCGTCTCCACCGGGTCCTTCTTGTTGTTGATGCCGCCGCCGGCCCTGTGGCCCGGATCTGCAGGCTCGATCCACAAGTTGCGGGCGTCATTTGGATCACCACCGAGCTGAAGCGAAATATCATGATCGAATTCGGCGTCACTCAGGCTGCCCGCGTAGCCGTAGGACGCCGCATTCAGTGTCTTCTCTCGCCCCGTGATCGAAACCGGCGGCCGGATCCCCTTGGTGTAGCCGCCCTTCCGGCAGATCGTCTGTGCCAGGTTCGCCTGCGTGACCGCCGGCGAGGTCGCGCCCGGCGTGCACTTCAGATCCGGCAGCGGCTCCCCATCCTTGGTGTGCCGGTAGTGGCAGCTGCCCGCCGGGGGCTGCTGTTGCACCGTGTAGGTCTTCTGCGGGCCAGCACCCACCGGAATCGTCCCCGCCGAACCCGAAGGTACCGACGAACCCGTTGTCCCCGAGGGCTCCGCCGAGGCAACGTTCTTCCCGCTGTCCCCACCGGAATGGGGCCCGGAGGACGAACACCCCGCCAACACCAGACAGGACAGCACCAGCGGCACGGCGCGACGCAATGACATGACGACCCCTCACGCAGCGGAACAGACCGAGCAGATACTGCCCCACCGAAGTCGCCGAACCACACCAGGGGTCCGGCGCACGGGAGCACATGGGCACATACGGCGAAAAGCCTGCTCCGAGGCTTCGGGGCGATTCACGCTGAGCCCGCCCGAGGCTCGCGAGGTGGACCGGCACCGCCCTTTCAGGGGTGAACTAGTGAAGTCTGGGCGGCCTCGCGGGCGAGCGCCTCACTCTGGTCTTTCAGCTCCGCCCGGTTCTTTCAGCTCTGCCCGGTCCACCTGGTGGTCTTTGTGCTGCGCATTGTTCGACATCAACTTCGCGATGAGGACAAGTAGCCCCGTCCCCGTCCTGGGCTGGTTCGGCGCCTCGGCTGACCCCCACCCCTGACTCGGAGAGGAGTCCCGGCAGGAAGAAGTACGGTCCCTGCCTGGTGGCCGGTGCCCTGTTTGCCTGGGTCACCAGTGCTTCACCCCGACCTACGCGTCCTGGGCCAACCCGATCGAGGCGCACTTCGGCCCGCTGCGGCAGTTCACCCTGGCCAACTCCAATCACCGCAGCCATCCCGCGCTGTCGGCGTCGGCTGAACTCGTTCGGCCGTCGCCGAGACGCGCAGACCCGGGCCCTGCACGCCTATCTGCGCTGGCGCAACGCCAACGCCCGCCACGCCGATGTCCTCGCCGCCCAGCGCAAGGAAGGCACCCGTATCCGCAGCGAGAAGCGCATCCGCTGGGGCGGGAGATCACTCAAAGTCGCGTGATGAAGCGGTACTGGACCATGACGCCCTCAATGAGTCTGCTGCTGTTCGGGGGCAAGGAATCCCCGGGTGATGGCATTGAATGCATGCGGCGCCGTCATGGGGAACAGATGCCCGGCGTGCGGAACCACGGACAGGTGGGCTTCTGGGATGGCTGCCGCGATCCGTCGGGCATCCGGAAGGCTGGCGCGATCCCGCTTCCCGCACAGCACAAGCGTGGGCGCAGCGATCTGTGGAAGTACAGCGGAGAGGTCGCTCGTTTCCAGAGCGTCCAGTACGTCGATCCACCCGGCGCGATCGGGAAGGTCGGAAATCGCGCGCACGAGCCAGCCGGGGCGATGCCGTTCGATCCGAAGCCGCCGCAGCGACGTCCTTCCTGGCGCGATCTCAGGTCCACCGGACAGGACCAACCGGCCAACCAGCTCCGGGCTCTCGGCTGCAACCCGCGCCACGACGATCGCTCCAAGAGAGTGGCCGCACAGGTGAACCGGCCGTAGCTGTCGGGCGATCTCGCTGACGGATTCGACTGCCGTCGTCAAGCTGAACGGGCCCGGCGCGCCGCCGAACCCCGGCAGATCAAGGGCAACAACGTGAAAGCTGTCGGACAACGATCCCAGTTGCCGTCGCCACATCCGCGCGCCTTGGCCGGCACCGTGCACCAAGACCAGCGCCGGACGATCGATCTCGCCAGCCTCCAGAACATGCCTCCTCATGATCACAAGATGGCAGCCTCACAGGTACCAGACCAGCCCCGGCCCCAGCCCGGCGAACGTATCCGGTCAGAGCACGTAGAGCCCAGTACGAGGGTGGCTCCGTGCCAATTCCCGCTACAGGCACACCCGCGTCCACCGAGCATGGCGATGCATCTGTGGGCTGGGGTTCATCCCATCCAGCCAAAGCTCAGAGGATGGCGGCGGGCCCGGAGATCCGCGCGCATCCGAGTAACCCACTGCTCCAGTTCGGCGACGCAGTTCTGTCTGTCACGGTCCGTGGTGTCGAGGATGTGGGTCTGCCACCGCGGATCGTTGGCCGTCCACGACGTCCACCGATGCCAAGCCATATTGGGTGCGCCCGTGTCGATGATGACCCCGGGGCGGTGCTCGGGATCGTGTGCGTGCCCCCGATGCCAGGCCGCCCAATTGATGTACGCATCGATGGCGGCTCCCGACCAGCGTCCCGGGTCACGATCATCCAGACGCCTACGCCGTTCAGCATCGGCCACGTCGACCAGGCACATCGCGATCCCGTCCAGCAGAGGCGCGGACGGCGAGGCCAGGATCTCGCCGAGCGGAGTCTGGGCAGTCAGCAAGAGGTCCATGCCGTCGGCCTGGTACTCGAGCGCGCGCTGAATCCACTCCTCGGTGATGTGGTTTCGCCAGTACGGGGGAGGGTCTTGCGGGACCCCGCTCTCATCCATCTCGTGGACAGCGAGCCGGTCAAACCGTTTCCCGGCGGGGAAGGCGAGCGTGGACTTACCCGAGCAGCTCGATCCCGTAAGTATCAGCAGCATCCAGACAAGCTGGCAGGAAGGCGGCGTGCGCTGCCACCGGATTTCGTCGCTGGCGATCACCTCGGCGTAAGAATCGCAGGCCTTCTTGGGCCCCGTACGATCGAAGTAGGGCACGGGGCCGCCGGGAGTAGTTGCAGTGTCCGTGCCGCCGAGTGCCGAGCCCACGCTGTGGGAGCTGCACCGTGCCGTCTCGCAGCTGCGTGAGGACCTTCGCGGCGACCTCGCACAGCTGGCCGCGCGGCTCGATCAGGTCGTCACCCAAGACGTGTATCGGGCAGACCAGCGGGCGGTCGATCAGCGCATCAGCCAGGTCGAAGCAGGTCTGGCCGGCTTGCGCAGTGAACATGACCAGAGCCTGGAGCGTGCGGAGTTGCAGCGGCGCGAGGACCAGGCGCAGGCCGCCGCGACGAGGCGGCTGGTGATCTCGTCCTTCGTGGCCCCGCTGCTCCTCATGGCCTTGCAGCTTTGGATCGTCTCGCGCGGGGCATCGCCGTAGCCGAGGGCTAGCGGGTTCAACATCAAGTTCGGGCGCGGGGAGATTTCGAGCGCCGAGTTGGCAACACCTCTTACTCCTGACCGGCTGGTCGCGGCACTGCACGCTGAGGGCGTACGTGTCGTCGAGCGTTCTGGCTGGCGGTCCCACAATCGAAACCACAAGGGTCCCTGGGGGCCTGCCCGTGGCGTGATGATCCACCACACGGTGACGTCCGGTACGAGCAACACCGTCAGCATCTGCGAGCGCGGATACTCGGGGCTGCCGGGCCCGCTCTGCCATGGCGTGATCGCGAAGGACGGTACGGTCCATCTGGTCGGGAACGGCCGCGCCAACCATGCCGGCCGTGGCGACGGGGACGTGCTCCGTGCAGTCACCGCGGAGCGATCCCTTCCTTCGCCGAACCAGGCCGACACCGACGGCAACACGTCGTTTTACGGCTTCGAGTGCGAGAACCTCGGCGACGGCCATGACCCTTGGCCTGCCGCCCAGTTGGAGGCAATCGAGCGAGTCTCGGCCGCACTGTGCCGCGCGCACGGCTGGGGCTCGGCGAGCGTGATCGGGCACAAGGAGTGGCAGCCCGGAAAGGTCGACCCCAAGGGCTTCACCATGGGCTGGCTCCGCGGTCGGGTCGCCGCACGTCTGAAGTCGAAGCCCTCGGGCGGCAGTTCAGATACGGGATCGAAGGATGGCGGGGCAGCAACGTACGCCGTCAAGAGCGGCGACACGCTCTCCAGCATCGGGAAGAAGTTCGGTGTCAGCTGGGAGCACCTTGCCCAGGTCAACAACATCACGGCGCCGTACGTCATCAAGGCCGGGCAGAAGCTCACGATCCCCGGGAAGCCCGCCGGCGGGACCATCACGCCGCCTCCGTTTCCGAACGGTCTTGCTCCGGACTGCTCGTCACCGTCTGCGAAGGGCCTTCAGCAGGCGCTGAAGGACACTGGCTGGCTCGACCGCTCGGTGCCACTCTCCGACAACTACGGCCCGCAGACCCAGAAGTCCGTGGCCGACTTCAACCGCAAGCACAACCTCTTCACCACAGGCCGCCCCAACGATCCTTCGATCGGCCGCCGCGGCTGGGACCTCCTGCACCGACTCGCCTACGGGAACTGATCACCTTGATCGACTTCATTCACGCCCACAGCACCCGCCTGTACGCCATCGCCGCTGCGGCACTGTCCCTGATCGCCCATTACGTTCAGGACCTGCCGACCGGACTGATCCTCGCCATGGTCGCCGCAGTCCTTGGCACCGGCGAAGCCGTTCAGCGCGTCGAGGACCGGAAGACCTACCAAGCTCTACTGCTCGATCCTCCCTGCGCCGACAAGGGCTGAAGCCTGAGCGCCTCGATGCCTTCGTTCCGGGGCGGAGAGATAGCAGTACCGGAGCCCGCGGCTTGCGATTGCAGGATGTGCCTGAACGTGTCCTACGATCCCCTTCATGGCCCAGAAGGTAGTCACAACATATTTCGACGATTTGACTGGCGAGGAATCGTCGGACATCGCCACCCACAGCATCCTCATCGACGGGGCTGGGGTCGATATCGACCTCACTGATGAGAACTACGAGAAGCTCCTGGAGATCTTGAACCCCTATCTCCAAGCTGAGGGCGCTCGAAGGATTCGCGGCGCAGCGAGGGCAAAGGGGAAGTCCAAGGCATCACCTGCCAGCGGGGCTGACTCGTCGGCAATCCGGGCTTGGGCGAAGGAGAACAACATCGAGGTAAACGACCGCGGTCGCGTTCCGGCCGCCGTCCGTGAGGCTTACGACAAGGCTCGCTGATACTTGCCGAATAGTCGGTGACCCCCGCTGCTGCGGGGGTCACTGTGCATTCCACCGTCATTGCACAGCCGCACGCCCAGTTCGGAAAGCAACCTCCCGCCGCCCGGCGGTGGCACTGGAGGCATAGCTCGCTGCACGCGAGTAATCACGCATGACCGGGCCGCCCCACCCCGGAGTGGATCACGGGAGTGATATCACCGCCGAAATGGTACGTCCTCTCCCAGGCTGCCAAATTGAGGTCCCGCCACCGGCTGACCACACTCGGCCGGTCACGGAGCCCGCGCGGCCAGACACCAAGGAGGCCGCGGCCACTCCGAGGAGTCTCATGACGCTGCGCCTCACCCTTCGCAAGCTGCCCTACGCGTTCAAGGTCGCGGCCGACGCTCAGGCTGTGGGGCCAGCGCGTCGCCTCGTACGCGAGGGAGTGGAGAGCCTGGACCTGGGGCAGCAGGCTCCGTCCCTGGACGACCTTGAGTTGCTCACTGCCGAGCTGGTCACCAATGCTGTGGTGCACACGCGGGCGCCGTGCGTGGTGTGCATTCGGTGGACGGGCCACCGGATTCGCGTTGAGGTGACGGACGCCGACACGACAGACGTGGAGGCCAAGGTCCCGCCGCCGGGCGACGAACACGGACGCGGTCTGTTCCTCGTTGACGTCTTGGCGGCCGCTTGGGGTAGTTACCGGGAGCCGGCAGGCAAGACGACCTGGTTCGAGTTGGCTGCGGATTCGGAAGATCCTTTGCCACCTGGTGCCGCACTTCCATCTGCTGGTTGCCGAGACCGGCAGGTGACCGTAGGCGCAGTGAAGGCCACCTGCTCCGGGTGAAGCTGGCTTCTCTCGTGATCTGGTGCTCGCCGCGCTCTGCGCTGACGAGCCGCCGCGGGCAGAACGGAATGCGCGGCGACGCATGAGCAAGTGAGTGCGTCATCAGCGTCGCCCTCTCGCGTGCAAGATTCGCCACCTTAGCGGTTATTCTGCTATGCCCAGGTTGTGGATAGAGGATAGGAGGCCGTCGTGGCGAAGCCGCTCATTGTGGGCCGCAAGGAGTTCGCGAAGATCTACAGCGTTGCGCCGACGGCGGTCAGCGACCGGTGGATCCCGGCCGGGATCGTCTCCTACGAGGATGCCGTGGTCGTCTCGGGTAAGCCGTACTGGCCCGGTGGTCTGGCTGTGGACTTCGCACTGCCGCCGGGCAGTCGCGGCCGGCAATTGGACGAGTCGCTCCTTGCCCAGTTGGAGGAGGAGCAGCAGGCGACGGTCCGTCCGATGAAGAAGGGCGAGCTGCCGCCGCTGGTGGGGCTGCAGGAGTATGCGGCGCTGTTCGGTGTCAGCCAGCATGTGGCGGCGAATGCCCGCAATCGGGGCGGCGGGATGCTGCCGGCGGAGGATTACCTTCTGGGCGGCTCTCCTGTGTGGCTGTTGTCGACCGTCCTCGAGGGCGCGGAGCACACGATGGCGCAGAGCCGTGGCGGCGTGTGGCAGCTGCAGGAGGATGTTGCTGCGGCTTTGCGGGAGGGCCGCTACGACGGGCCCGGGTCGGCGATCGCCGCGCGAGGCAAGGCCGCAGCGGGGTCGTAGCGTCGTCGCGTCCGCCGGATTCGCTGTCTTGGAGCGGTTCGGCGGAGTTGCCCACCTCTCGATGCATAGTAGAATTAACCTCATCCACTAAAGGTGCATGCGCGAGCGGCGGCGGCCGCATGCAAAATAGGCTGCGATACATCGAACGAGGAGGGGTAAGTGACCGTGCAGCTAGAGCTGCCCATCGCGGCCATACAGCAACCCGAGAATCCAGGCGGCAAGCTGACGATCCAAGAGCGGTTCGAGGCATTCGACCAGCTCAACCCCTGGATCCTCAAGCACCTGGAGAGCCTCACCGCCGACTGCGTCGAGCGCGGACTCAGGCGCATCGGCATCGGGATGCTGTTCGAGGTCCTGCGCTGGCAGTACGGACTCGCCACCCGCGGGGAGCCCTGGAAGCTCAACAATGACTTCCGGAGCCGTTACGTGAGACGCCTCATCGACCTGCACCCTGAGTGGTCGCCCCTGTTCGAGATCAGGAAGATCCACACAGCTTAGAAATAGGCCGGTGTCTAACTTCCTGTGAGTCTCTTGGAGATGTTCTGTGTCCAGCATGACCGTGCCACACCTGCGCACCCGCAAGCCCACCGGCGTCATCCCCTGGCCGATCGTCCTGATCGAAGGCGAAGAGAAGAGCGGCAAAAGCCATCAGGCTGCGGCGTTCACAGGCTCCGAGCAGACCGGCCAGGCGTACTGGCTGGAGCTCGGCGAAGACACGGCCGATGAGTACGCGAACGTGCCGGGTGCGGACTACCTGCTCATCGAGCACAACGGCAGCTACCGCGACATCCTCGGCCAGATCGAAGCCGTGCACGCCGAGGCCAGGCGCGCTGCCGCGGCGGAGGAGAAGCCTGTCGTCCTGGTGATCGACTCGGTGTCGATGCTGTGGCGGATGCTCGTGAACTGGACCAACGAGCGCGCCCACCGCACTCCGAAGAACGAGGCGAAGCTTCGCCAGGACCCGGATGCCGAGATCAGGCCCTCCATGAACCTGTGGAACGACGCGTCCGAACGGTGGCAGCGGGTGATGTATCTCGTGCGCACTATGCCGGGCATCGTGATCCTGCTCGCTCGTGGCAAGGAAGTGGCTGCCGTGGACGGCAACGGCGATCCGATCCCGAAGACGAAGGACTGGCGGGTGGAGGGCCACAAGTCCCTCGCCTATGACGCGACGGTGTGGGTGCGGCTGCAGCGCGACAGCGATCCGCAGATCATCGGCGCCCGGTCGCTGAAGTTCGAGGTGCCGCGCAGCGGCAAGCCCAAGACGCTGCCGGGCTTCTCCATCGAGAGGCTGGTGTTCGGCCTGATGGGCTGCTCGATCCACAACCAGCCCAAGGTCGCCCCGGAGCTGACCGGGGATCTGGCGCAGCAGTGGATGCCGAAGGTCCACAGGGCGGCCGAGCAAGGCGTTGACGGCTTGAAGAAGTTGTGGCGGCAGGTCGAATCAGACGAGGACCTCAGCCGCAACGAGGTCCTCGTGGTGCGCGCTGCCATCGAGCGCACGGCCGCAGAGGTCAAGAACCCGAAGAAGTTCAGCGACCCCACGAGCGATGACGTGGCGCGGCTGCGGGCGGCTGCAGCTGAGCAGCAGGACCAGGCCGCCGAGGACCCGGGCGACTTCGAGGAGTTGCCGCCCGACGAGTTCGCCGCCGCCTGACCTTCGCACCCTGCCGGGGCCCGCTGTGACGGGTCGGGCCCCGGCGTGGCCTCTTGGAGACTGCTGTGACTGCCACCACCTTGAGTGCGCCTGCTTCCTTGTCGATCTGGGATGCCGCGCACTCCGCTGATGCCCGCCGACCTCGTTCTGTGCAGACACAGTTGGGGGCGTCGGACACGATCTGCTCACGCCGTGCTGGATACATCCTGGCCGGCACGGAGCGGACGAACGCCGGGGACAAGCGCGCCGCGATCCTTGGCACGTACATCCACCAGGGGCTGCTCGAAGATGCCCGCCGCGAGTACGGGTGGCTCATAGAGCGGACCGTCGCGGACGGGACCCTGCGCGGGCACATCGACGTCGTACAGCTCGATGCCGCCACGGCGGCGCGGCTGCCCAAGCGGCATCGTCCTGCCGAGCCTGCCGCGCACCTGACGGTGGAGGACGTGAAGACGAAGTCGAGCCGCGTCTGGGATCGGGTCGTGAGGTTCGGGCCGACAGCAGCAGAGATGCGGCAAGTCCTGCTGTACGCCGACCTGTTGCGCACGGTCGGGTTCGCGGATGTTCCTGGCCAGCGGTACCTGCACAGGCTGGGCCCGATCGACGTGCAGCGCATCCGGTTCCGCTTCGTATGCCGGGATACGGGCGAGGAGCACATCGAGGAGTTCGTCTTCGACGAGTGGCTGGCTGCTCAGGCTCGTTGGTGGGTGGACCGTGTTGTGGAGGCGGACTCTCCGGAGGAGCTGCGGCGCGACCATGACGGTCCGGGCCTGTCGGTGATCTGCGACAACTGCCCGTTTGTTCATGCCTGCTGGCCGGGTGTGCCGCCGGGGCGGCCCGCGCAGACGATTCTCGTCCACGACGACGACGACCGCGCGAAGGCGCTCGCCGACTACGTGCGCGCTCACGAGCGATTCCGGGAGGCCAAGCGGGTCAAGGAGATGGCGAGGGCGATGCTCGACGACTCCCCGGAGGGCAACTACGGGGAGAACCACCTGGGGTGGGGCGGCGGCAACGACAAGGAAGAGTCGGATGTCGCTGCGATGGTCGAGCTGTTCGAGGACGCCGACTTGGTCGTGCCGATGGTCCCGGACGAGAAGGCCATGATCCAGATTCTGCGCCGGGCCGGCATGGTCGTGCCCCGGCGTAAGGCGGCCGGTCAGAAGACTGCCCGCACCATCAAGGTCAGCCGGGCCCGTAAGACCTCCTGACGGTCTCTGTGGCGGCCCCGCACGGACGGTGTGGGGTTCGCCCTCTCTTTTGATCTTTCGAAGTCTTATTACCGCCTTGGAGGCATGCTCCGTGTCGATTCTGCGCCGCCACCTCAGCACCGGGTTCACCGTGCTGCCGACGGCCACCCTTGAGGATTCCCGTCTGTCGTTTCGGGCTCGGGGCGTGCTGGCGTTCCTGATCTCGAAGCCGGATGCGTGGAGGGTGCGTGCCGAGTCGATCGCGAGCGCGGGCAAGGAGGGCAAGGAGGCGATCAAGACGGCACTGCGCGAGCTGAAGGACTTCGGCTACTACCGGGTGGTGACCGAGCGACTGGCGGACGGGACGCTGAGCCGGATCACCGAGGTGTACGACACGGCACAGGAGTGGGCGGCCGAGGAGTACCGCAAGTTGGAGGCGCGGCGCGTGGCGCGCAGGCTCAAGAAGCAGCTGGATCAGGGCGATACGGCCGTCGACAAGGAGTTGCCCGAGGGGGGACGTGGCAGTGATGGGGAGGAGGCCTGTGGCACCGAAGGCGGGTTTTCGGGCGCCGGTTTTCCGGACGCCGGTTCACCGGACGCCGGATCTTCGGGCGTTCTAGTTAGTAACCAGAGCCAATATCCAGAGAAGAACCCCCCTACCCCCACAGCTGACGCTGCAGGGGAGCCGGGTGACGCTCCGCTCGACGAGACAGAGGAGGGTTCGTGCCCGACGCATCCGGATAAGCCGGGCCGTTCGTGCCGGGGCTGCGGCACGAGTCCGAGGCAGCTGCGGGCGTCGCAGCAACGGGCAGAGAAGGAGCGGTTCAAGGCTCGTGAGCGGGAGGCGAATGAGCGGGTGTTGGCGCAGGTGCGGCGTAAGCCGGGGGTGGAGGGGTTGTCGGAGGTTGCGCGGCAGCAGCTTGCTGCCATGCGGAGCAGAAGGCGGGAGGCTGCGGCTGGTGGCGGGGAGGTAGAGTCGCCGCCAGAAATAGGCTGATGTATAAATGTGCAGCGGTTGCCGCTCGGGGGATTTGCCACCCCTGCCGCACATAGTAGAATTAACCCTATGAGCAGGAAGGGTCCGTTCACCTTGGGAGGCACACATGAAGTACGGCTCCATCTGCCGCGGGATCGCTTACATGCCCGACGACGAACTCATTGACGCTTTCACCAGGGCGAGGATGTTCCAGGTGGCCTGCCGGGGCGACGAGGTGCGCGTGATCGCCTATCACGGGCAGAGCTCCGTTGAGGCTCAGTGCCGGCCGGGCGGCAAGGGGTGGGAGGCTCTGGCGCTCACGCAGCAGCCCAAGGGCGATCTGCCGTTGACGGGGGTGCTCTTCACCGACATCCCGCAGTGCGCATGGAGCACGCTGGACCTGGCGGTCAGTGTGCTGCGGAGCCGGCTTGGTGACCACTTCACGAAGCGCGTGGCGCTGAAGGTCAAGTAATCGCAGATGATTGTGCACTGGGCAAAAATAGGCCAGTGCACAACCAGCGTGGAGGATGGATAGACATGCTTGATGTGACTGCCGAGGTGGCCGCGATCCGTGCCGACTACGGGCCGGACGAGCATCGCGCTCTCGCCGTGTACAGCGACGTGCACGTTGCCCTGGAAGAGGCCGGGCTGCACCCGTACGTAGAGACCCGCGGCGGTTTGGCCATCTGCGCCTTCGCCGACGACGGCATGCTGTTCGTGGTCGCCTGCGAAGACGCCCTGCCGTTCAACCGCTGGGCACCCGGGGCGCTCGCGGGCTGGCACCTGAGTCACGTGCCCGAGGACGGGCCGGCGCCCGCCTGGCGGTGCGTGGTCTACGACAGCCTGCCCCCTCATCCGTGCCACTACGAGGTAGGAGACCTGGACCTTAGGCCCCTCGTCGAGGCCCCGACGGCCCACCTCGCCGCCTGCTCACATCTCCGCAACCTCGGCGGGGCCAGGGCGTGAACCTCAACGAGGACGACCTTCAGATGGCGGTGCGTGACTTCTTCTCACCAGCGTTGCTCCTGGAGTTCATCGACCTGCCGGATCTTCGCGCCCGCATCCGGTGGGGCGAGAAGCAGTTCGATGAGGGGCAGCGCGACCGCAGCGTCCGGCGCCTCGAGGGAGAGCCGGATGCCGGATGCCTGACGCACTGGGCGGCTATGCCCAGCGGGTGCGGGTTTCGCTACGACGTCGATGCTCGTGGCGGTGCGCGGTCCGGATTCGTGTACTGGCATGACGTACATCGGACGGTGAACTCCCGCCTGACGCCCGTCCGTTACGGGTTCCTACGCGCGGCGGTCGAGGCCGTAGCGGCGCACGAATCCGCATACATTCCGGGCCCGGTCCCCTTCCGCACGCCCGAGTTGTGGACGTCCCTGTTCTACCGCCCGTGGGCACGCCGGGCCAGCGGCCTG
Organism: Streptomyces sp. NPDC001492; assembly: GCF_053597275.1. Lineage (NCBI taxonomy): Bacteria > Bacillati > Actinomycetota > Actinomycetes > Kitasatosporales > Streptomycetaceae > Streptomyces > Streptomyces sp. NPDC001492. The sequence goes on from NZ_JBSFHW010000014.1 coordinate 153,372, forward strand.
GAGCTGAAGGCGTCGGCCGCCCTGGATGCCATCTGCCCGCCCGCCAAGGCGCAGCCCGCCTTGTTCTGATTCCACGCGACAACGAAAAGGCCCTTCCCCGTGATCACCTCCACCACTTCCGCAGCCTGGACTGCCGCCGCGCCGTGCGCCGGCCTCGACGGGTACGTGCCCAGCGAGGAACTGGTCCGCAGCAAACCCAGCGACGTCATGAAGGCCTGCGGGCCGCTCATGGAGGGCTGCGCGCAGCTGTGCCCGTTCGTGCTGGAGTGCTACGAGCGGGTGCGGCCGGAGGCGAACCGGTTCGACGGGGTGTGCGCGGCGCGTACGTGGGTCAACGGACGGCCCGTCGCCGTGGCCGCAGGTGCACCTGCTCTGTCGAAACTCGCCTCGCAGGCGGGTACGTGCGGGACGAGCAGCGGGGTGAAGGCGCACCAGCGGCTCGGGGAGCCGTTGTGCGGGCTGTGCCGGGTGACGTCACAGCGGGCGGAGGTGCGGCGCGCGGGCGCGGCGAGCATCCGCAAGCGCGCCTCCCGCACCGGCCGTGAGGCGCGCGCGGCAGCGTAGAAGCGCGCGCAACGAGGCACCCTTCATGGCTCTGAACTGCGCAAACGCAATTGACACCCCCTCTAGAGATAGTAGAATTAATCCTAGTTGGGAGGGGGGAATACGCCCGGCTCCCGCTTGGAACACGAGAAAAGGAAGCACCCCTGATGCGCACGATGACGCCGGACCCGCTCGCCGTTCTGCAGGTCGCCACCATGCACAACATCACCGAGGAGCAGGCCGCGACCGCCATCACCTGGGCCGCGCACATGACCGTGCACGCCTGGGAGGCATACGCGGACACGCTGGGCCTGGTGAAGAAGGACGGCGCCGCAATGGAGGCATGGTTCAGCACGCTCGGCCCGGACCTGCGCAGCTCCGTACTCGAGGACGCGGTCACCGCGGTGGTCGGCGCCGACCGTGTGCTCACCGAGATCTACAGCAAGCAGGACGGTCAGCAGCCCACCCGCGTACGAGTCATGCGCACCAACCGGCCTCGCGTTCACATCCACTGACGCTCCGCGACTTCGGCCCGCCTCGTACCGGGGCGGGCCGCGCCATGCCGCCATCCCAATTCAACGGAAGGAGCCGCCTCATGGGCGCTCTCGACTTCTACACCACCGCCACCGGCACCGACGTACACACGGCCTTCAACACTGCCCGCGAGCAGGCCGAATGGGAGTACGGGACTTCCGGCTACACCGGCACCATCGCCGAGAAGAACGAGGTGACGCTGCTCGACGAGCCGAAGCGCAGCGAGCCGGACGCCGTGGCACGCGCAAAGGAGCTGCTCGACGGCGACGATCCGCGGGTCAGCGGCAAGTACGGGCCCGCCGGCGCACTGCCGATCACGGCGGTCGACGGCTCAGGCGCCTGGTTGTTCTTCGGCGTGGCCGCCCACTGATGCCCGCCCCGGGGCTGCGACACAGCGGAGCCCCGGCCCGCCACGCCTGTCCGGATCCCCGAAAGACGATGACCACCGTGCTCGACAAGCACCTGCCGCTTGAGGCGGCCGCCGAGATCATCAGCAACCTCGGTCTCAACAGCACCCAGACCCGCCGGGCCAATCGCACGATGCAGCGCATCGTCTACCGCGCCTGGACCCGACGCGGCCGGGCCAAACAGGCGGTGACGTTCGAGGAGTTCGCCGATGAGGTTCCCGCCTGTGACTGGCCGTTGATGTTCGAAGTGTGCGGGCTGGTCCTGCTCGGCCGCGACACGGATGCCTGCGTGCTGATCACCGCGGCCCGACGTCTACGTGCAGCACACGAATGCCGGGCGAGCGACAGCACCACTGATCGACGCCCATCCGACGAGGAGGAACTCCTGTGATCCTCAGCCCTCGCGAGATCGCCCGTGTCGGGCTCCGCGACATGTACCCCGAAGACGACTTCCCCAACCGGCAGATAGCCCTGCGCGTCCGGCGTGCCCTAAAGCGCCGAGACCGCCAGCGCACGCGGACCGACATCGCTGCCTTCTTCGCGCGCTCATCTGTCCCCGACGAGGCCGACCACTCATGACCCACCACCCCCTTGCCGATCGGCACGCGGGTCTCCCACATCAACCAGCAGTGGGCCCGCAGTCTTCCCGCCGGCACCGCCACGGTCATCGACCGCAAGGGCCCCTGGACGGACGGCTCGTGGGAGTACCACGTGCGCGCCGCCTGCGACTTCTCGCGCCAACCCGGCCCCGACAATCCCGAATCCCGCACCACGTGGTGGCCGTCCTGGGCCACCACACCGTCACTCACGAAAGAGAAGCCCGTGCACAACGCCACCAGCAACAGCGAGACCGAGGACGGCGAGCAGGAGATCCGCTCGCTCCACCGTCTCCTTGCCCGGGCCATAGCTGCTGTGGACAACAACGTGAAGGAAGCGTTCGTCGTCTTCGGCCTGCCCAACCTGTGGTCTCTGACCCGCCCGGAAGTGCGACGGCAGGTACTTCTCCTCGCCGCCTGGGAAGCCCGCTCCGCCACAGCGGCCGAGCTCGAATCTCCGACGTCCGCAGGCCAGTACGCGTGGGCGTTCACGCAGTACGCGTCCTCGTGGGCCGAGCAGCACCCGGACGGTGACGCGGAAGGTTTCTGCGCCGGGCCGCACGCGGCACGCCATGCCGCGTCGTCCCTCACCTTCGACCGCGACGACCTCCTGGTGTCCCTGGAGGCGGCGCTCCTCCTGTGCTCCCGCGCGGATACGCCGGAGGAGTCGTGAAGGTCGGCGGATACGTGTGGCTACGCGGCCACGGCAGCCAGCCGTTGCGCGACACGCACGGTGAGGCGATTGCCTTCCGGGTCACTGCGTCCAAAACCCTTGCTGGCCACGGCACTTGGTATCAGCTACGCACCGCTCACCGTGCGGCGCAGGGCATCTTCGGCGGCTGACACACCGGCCTGGCCCTCATCCCCATCCCCCTGACCAACCACACCTGAAGGAGCGCCATGGCTGCCGTATGGGACCCGCCACCGACACTTCCACTACACGACGGTCTGACCGTGACTGGCCACGCCCACGGCCCGACGCACGCCCCATGGTCCGGAAAGCCGCAGAACCGGACCCGGTACAGCGTCCACGCTGTCGACACCACCCGGAACAAGCTGCTCGTCTCGATCAGCAGCATCGTCATCGCGGGAGGAGCCACCGAGTGCCCGCACCCCAGGCGAGGCGTCACCGGCTGGGCCAACGTCGCGTACTTCGACCTGGTCCTCCTCGCTCACCTGCGCTCCAGTGGCCCGTACGACGGATACCGGTGCCACCACCACCTCTCCACCTACCCCGGAGCCCGGGACTGCTGGCACTGCAAAGCCCGCCCGCCCGAGTCCGAGTGCGGTCACTTCACCGTCTCCCGGCAGCCCACTGAACTCGCAAGATTCCTCGGCGTCGACCGGACGCCGTAGCGCCGAGCAGATGGAAGCCGCGCTCGCCGCCTCCACCACCGAGCAACCCCCCTCCTGGCCTGGCCTTTCGCAGTTGACCCCACCCCTAACCGTAGTAGAATAATCATTAGCAAGGGGGTGCTGGACAGGTTTCACCAGCACCCCCTTCACCACGCCCACAGCCGTCCGCTCACCGCAATCGCCGGATACGGAACGGCACTTACGAAGAGAGCACTCCATGCCCTACGACACTCAGCTCGTCGCTCCAGACCTGCTCACGCTCGCCGAGCAGACCGCCGCCGCGCTCGGATCGGAATGGGCCGTGACCGGGCTGCTCGGCACGGCGATCGTGACCCACCCCCTCGGCCTACGCTGCAGCCTCCGAACCCGTGACGGCCTGCTCAGCGTCAGCGCCTTCGTCTCCCAGGACAGCGGGCCTCGCCAGCCCGCCAAGCCGTTCACCGCGACCACTCCGATGGAGAACGCGAACGGCGGGAAGGTCGCCGAGCTGATCCACAGCCACGTTCTGCCGCACTTCGGGCGCCGCGATGCCCTCGCGGCACTGCGGCTGCTGAGCCTCCCGCTGCGTGATGCCCGGCTGCCCGCCATGGCGGAGGGAACAGCCGCACGCTCGGAGCTCGTACTGGAGGGCGGGGACAGCACCAACCCGGCCCTCCGCATCCATATCCGCTCACCACGCCCCGGCGCCGTGAGCGTGAACGTTCAGATGAACCGGCTCACCGCGGAGCAGGCCATCCGGTGCGGGCGCACTGCGCTGACTAGGCCCCCGTCCCATCTCGAAGGCGAAGCAGACCCCTTCCCGCCGGAGGTACGGGCAGTCCTCGATGCCCTCCCTGAAGTCAACGGTGCACAGCCGCGGGCCGGATTCACGAGCCTCTACCCGACACACGGGCCGCTCGAGATCCTCCACGATGCGAACGCCGCCGAGCCGAGCGCGCCGTTTGCGCTGCGCACCAGCGACACTTCGATCACCGCCTCGTACGCCGTCCTGCGCTCCTACACCGCCGCATGATCCGGCCCGAGGACACCGCGACCGTGATCAGCAAGACACTCCTGGCGGGCACCGTCGACGGAGCCACAGGTGATGAGGTCGGCGCGTATCTTTCCGGGCTGGGGCCCACGCTCCGCAACGTCACCTCCGCCGCCCTCGCTGTCGCCCGCATCGACGAACTCGGGTGGGCGCCGCTCGGCGGGTATCCGGGCAGCGACGTGTTGTGGCCCGTCGCCTGTCTGATGTGCGGCAAGCCCGTCCTGCGCTTCTACAGCCATCTGCGCCGTGCGCGCCCCGCGATGCGCCATCGCGGCTGCGTCCCGCAGGACCAGCACGCGTATCTGCTCACGGCGCTGTCCGCGTACATCGCAGACACCTGCCCGTGCCGGCGGGGACACGCCACGACCGTGGACGAGGTGGCGCAGGCCTTCGAGGGCCTGCAGCGCGCCGTCCGCAGGGACGACCACGGCCAGGTTGCCGCCCACGTGAGGGCTCTCACCGGCCCCTGCCCCGCCACAGCAGCCCGCGCTGGCGCCATCCGCGTCCTCCAGAGCGCATCGAAGTAACCGCTACAGAACAGGAGTTGCCTCCCATGAGTGAGTACGAGCGCGGTGATCGCGTCGCCGTCCTCTATCTGTCGAAGTCGAACGGAACGTGCCTGGCCTACAACCGCACCGTCATCGACGTCGAACCGCACGCTGAGCACGGCCAGCGCGTGTGGGTGAACATGCCGCACGACGCCTCGGTCGGCAGTCCGCACGACTTCTTCGCCGACGACGGCGAGGGCATCTGGCCCATGGAGGACGAGCCGGTCGAAGACCAGCTGCCCGTGCGGCTGGCCGCGAACCTCGACTGGTACATCGCGGCCGCCGCACCCGACTCCAGCCGCCTGACGTGGCCGTCAGGCCGGGGGCACCTGCCGGCCCGGGTTCCGTTCACCGACAAGGCCCGCGCCCTGCACGCCCGCATGGCCTGCCACTACCTCCACCAACTGCGCGCCGTCGACCCGCGCGCTTTCGAGAACTGGGTGGCCCAGCACAAGGCCACGCCGGTGGCCCAGTAGACGTGCCGTCCGAACACCGGCACCAGCCAGAACAGCGCGACCAGCAAGGAGAACGAACGCACATGCGGGGCCTATGGAAGGTGACGTACACACACCCGGAGCACACCCGGACGACGTGGAACTACCTGATTCCCGTGTGGGACGCCCGGACCGAGAACGCGGCACGGGAGCGCGCCCAGGCGAAGCACGATGCGAATGCAGCCCACTTCGGGGCGCGGATACGGGCGGATGACACCTCTGAACTTGAGGTGCTGAACGTGATGTTCAAGCCTGCGGTGCTCTCGCGTGAGCGGGCGGCGGCCTGGATCGCGCTACAGCAGAACGGGGCGATCACCGAGCGGGGATGGCCGCTGTCGTACGAGCGCGGGGAGCGCCGTCGTGACGAGGCATGGCGCACCGAGGTTGGCGAGCTGCACATGAGTCTGCGTGAACGCGTCCACGGGTTCGGGGAGTCGGTCGCCGAGATCCTGCAGGCGCCGGAGGCGGCAGCATCGGCGGCCTGGGCTGTCGAGGCACACACCGACCGCTTCGGGCGGGTGTGGTGGGACAGGGCCCGGGCGGAGATCCACAAGGCGGGGCTGTCCTGGCTGTGGCAGACCCCGTACGGCATGACCTGGATCGATCAGGCCTAACCCCCTCCTGAGCTGGTCTTTCGCATTTGCCCCCACCCCTAACCATAGTAGAATTAACTATCGAGGGGGTGAGGGAAAGCCCAGACCCCCCGCCCGAAGCACCCTCAGCGCCGCGACCCGCCCCACCCGGGGCGGGTCGCCTCATATCCAACTCCCACGAAAGGCGGCTCCGCCGTGACCCAGCAACTCGACCTGTTCGCAGACATCGCCGCCGACCCCGAGCCGATACCCGCCACCTTCACCGCCGCACCGAAGCCCGCACCCTCCACCCCCTCGACAGCACCACCGAAGCTGGCGCCGCCGGCCGCACCTTCTGCCCCGCCCGCCCGGCGGCCGCCTCGCCCGCACCTCGTGCGCGATCCGCACCGGCGCGCCCTGGAGATCGGCGAAGCGGTGGCCGAGCGGTGGCACAACCGGCATGGCGGCACGGCTATCGAGGTGCCGATCGGCGTCGTTGCCGCCCTCTCGCTCATTCGCGAGAAGGACCCGAACGGCCCGGACCTCAAGACGCAGATCCTCGCCCAGGACGGCCCGCAGCTGATCGAGATGCTGCGCGAGATCTGGTCGGTGCACTGGATGCACCGCCCCGACCTGATCGAACGTGCACGGATCCTCCATGAGTGGCTGAACGACGAGGTCGACGAATACCGCATGCACGCGGTGCGCGCCGTCGCCGAAACAGCCCTGAAGCGCGGCCTGTTCGACCTGACCGCCCACGAGGATCCGTTCCTGCGCTCGGCGACGGACGTCCTGTCGCCCGTGATGATGTGCCTGCGCTCCCACGGCGCCCGACAGGGGCTCGGCGAGTATCACACCCCGGCGCCGGTGGCAGACGCCATGGCCGACATGCTTGCCGCCGGGCAGGTCATGGACATCAGCCTCGCGGTCGACGCTCCGCGCGGCGGCGAGCACATCCACGATCCGTGCGCCGGCAGTGGCGGGCTGCTGCGCTCGGCCGCCCAGCACCTTCGCGAACGTGGGCACGATCCGGCGGACTTCCAGTGGTCGATGGTCGACATCGACCCGATCGCCGCCGCGTGTTGCGCGGTGAACGCGATGGTCTGGGAGCTCGGCCCGCGGGTGACCGTGGCGTGCGCGGACACGCTGGCCAATCCGAACGCCGTCGCGGATGCGATGAAGGAGGCGCGGGCCGTCTTCGAGCACCGCGACGAGGTGGTGGGCAAGGCGCGGATCATTGCCGCCCTGCGTCAGGCCGAGCATCTGATGGAGCAGGCCCTCTCACCTGCGGCGTAGCCCCCCCTTCTGACCTGCACAGACACAGTTGACCCACCCTCTATAGATAGTAGAATTAACTTAAGAGTTGAGGGGGTCACCTCACCGACCACACGCCAGAAAGGCCGTCATGCCCGACACCGTTCACGCCCTGCTCGTCGCCGTCGACGGCACGATCACCGACCTTCACCTGAGCGTCAACGACACCGCCCAGCGCAGGCAGATTCAACAGGCGCTCGGCGACTACGCCGAGGCGCTGCGCTACGTACGCCGCCCGGACGGCTCGCGCACCGTCGCCCTCGCCGCCGAATCCCGCGACGGTCAGCCCCCGAACCTGTGCGCGGCCATCGCCATGCACTTCCTCCTCGGCGAGGGCCTGATCGCCGACATTCAAGGTCCCGTGATCTTCGCGGGATTCAACCAGGAAGGCGCGCTCACCAGCCTGACCGAGGACGCCGTGCGCACCATCCGCACCGCCTCCGTCATCCCAGCCGTCCGCTGAATCCCTGCGCGTCATTCCGCAATTCCCTTTATTCCAGCACCACTTGAAGCAGGAGCCCCCCTTGAGCAGCACACCCATCGCCGAGCCCGACACCGTAGACCTCACCGACCCTGAGTCGGCGGGCTCCGAGGCACCGGAGCCGGCCGTCCTCAGCGAGGCCGACCTCTACCTGCTGGGCAAGCCCATCGCCGAGGCCCTCGCCGACGGATGGAGCGAGGACCCTGAGGACCACCCGGCGGGCTTCGCGGACAGGTCGATCCGCCTCGTCCACCCCGACGGCCGGTCCATCGGCATCCGGCACCTGTGGCAGGGCCGGGCCGTGCAGACCTTCGCCGTCGGCGGTCCCGCCCCCGAGCAGGCGGCAGACTCCGACAGTGCGGCCGGTGAGAACACCCGGCTGCCCAAGGGGGTGCGGTACAGCACCGGGGTCCGGTTCACCACGGCCTCGCCGCTGGAGGAGATCCTCACCGCAATCCGCACCGTGCTGCTGCCCGCCTTCGACGGGACTCGGCTGCGCCTGCGCGCCAACGGCACGCCGATCCCTCCCGCCGTCCAGCCTGCTGCCGAGGACGGCACCGACGCCCCGGCCGACCCCGCCGCGAAAACCAAGACCAAGCCGAAGAGCACAGCACGCCGCTCCGCCTCGGGCAAGCGCACGACCAGGCGCCGCACCCCAGCAGCCGCCTGAGCCCGGCCCCGCACCACACCAGGCGGGCGCACTTCATGCCGCGCCGCCCTATCACTTGAAGGACCACCACCATGAGCACCACCACCGACGCACGCCCGGAAGCCGTCGAGGGATTCGCCGGCCGCTTCGTCTGGGTCGATCCCCACGACCTTGTTGTCGACCCGTACAACCACCGCAAGGATCGCGCCGAGACGGACGGCGAGGACACCACCCAGCCCGACCCTGAACTCCAGGCCAGCGTCGATGAACTCGGCGTGCTCACCCCACTCGTGCTGCGCCCGCAGGAAGGCGAGAACGAAGGCAAGCTCGGGATCATCTTCGGCCAGCGCCGCAACAACGCGGCCCTGGCAGCCGCGAAGAAGGCCCGGGCGAAGAAGAAGCCGTACCGGCTCGTTCCCGCGATCGTCCGAGACGACCTTGCCGGGGTTGACGATGCGGCACTGACGGTGTCGTTCATCGAGAACAAGCACCGCCGCCAGGCCACCGTCCGCGACGACATCGAAGCCGCCCGTCAGCTCTCCCTCATGAACATCCCCAAGGCCCGCAAGGTGCGCAACGCACGCGCCATGGGCTTCAAGCCTGCCGAGCTCGGCGCCGCCAGCAAGGCCGCCCAACTCTCCGACGCGTCACTCGCCGAGGCGATCGAGGAAGACTTCAACCTCATCGAACTGGCCGAGTTCCAGGAAGTCGAAAGCGTCGAGGACGCCCTGTGGACCCTGACGCGGGCCAAGGCGCGTGACCAGCGGGAGAACAACACCAAGCGCGGCCACTGGAAGCACGCCCTTGCCGGCCTGCGCGCCGAGAAGGAACTCACCGACAAGTGCGCCCAGCAGGCCGCCGAGCTGACCGCCGTGGAGATCACGGTCGTCGACTGGCGCTGGAACTGGTCCGCCACCACGACGAGGCCGCTCACCGACCTCCTCACCAAGGACGGCGCCCCGCAGACCTCTCAGACCCACCACGCCTGCCCCGGTCACGCTGCGTGCGTCTCCCCGAACGACGCCGAGGTGATCTGGCTGTGCACCGCCTGGCACCGCCACGGTCACCCGCTCACCACCGAGGCCGCCCAGAAGGACACCGCCCAGGCAGGCCCCGACAAGGAGGCGGCCAAAGCGGAGCGGCGCCTGGTCATCGCGAACAACAAGGCGTGGAGGCAGGCCCGCGAGGTCCGCGCGGACTTCATCAAGGACCTGTGCCAGCAGCCCGAGGCCAGCACCCGCGTATGGCCGCTGATCCTCTCGATGATCACCGGTACCAGCTACGCGTACGAGAACTACGTCAGCCGTAAGAGGACCGATCTGACCGCACGCTTCCTCGGCGTCGAGGACCCCAACGAGGGCAACAGCCAGTGGACTCGGGTGGACGACCCGTTCGGCGCGGTCATCTCACGCACCAGCCCGGCGCGCTCCTGGAGGGTCCTGCTCGCCCATATCGCTGGCGCCTACGAGGTGGAACACATGGACGACGCCGCCTGGCGCAACCGCATCAATGAGCAGACCGTCGCGTGGCTGACGTTCCTGCAAGCGGAGGGCTACGCGCTGAGCACCGTCGAAGCGGAGACCGTGGCCAAGGGCCGCGCCCAGCAGGAGGAAGAGAAGGCGGACGCTCGGGGGGACGACGAGCCGGAGCACGACGAGGACTCCAAGGACCTTGAGGACAGCCAGGAGCACGAGCCGATTGCGGCCGCAGCCTGACGCCCTCCGGCGGGAGGCTCCCACCACCAGCCTCCCGCCGGCCGCTAGCCCGCAATCACCCTCTGCCCACCGCTTCGAAGGAACCGCTCCATGCGCACTGCTCGCTCCGCGCTCGACTACACCCGCAGCCTGGCTGCCCTGCTGGGACCCGACTGGACAGCAGACAGCTGCCGGCACAGCGATCTCTCCCTCCTCAACGGCCCCGCCATGTCACTGGAAGTTGCCACCCTGCCGCCGGTACGCGCGTCCGGCGCCGTCAAGGTTTCCCTGTCTCATACGCACGCCTTCGTCTGGCCCCGCCGCAGCGACCCCCGCCACGAAGTGACCGGCACGATCGGGGATCCGCAGGCCGTCGCCGACGCCATCCTCACCACGGGCCTGCCCGCGTGGACCAGGCTCCTCGCCGACCTCAGCGTGCGCACCGACCGTACGCTCAGCGCACTCAAGGCGTTCATGACCATGGCTGAGCAAATGGCTGGCCCCGAGGCGCAGGTGGCCTACGGGTCGGTGCCCGGCGTCGCAGATCTGCGCTGGCCCGGCGGCAGGGCCACCATCCACGCCGACGACGAAGGCAGCATCCGCATCGCCCACCTCGACCTCTCCGACCTGACCGCCAGCGGCTTCGTGAACGTGCTCCGCACCGTGACCGGCACCGAAGTCCTCGCCAACACTGCCAGCACCACCGCTTCCTGAACGGCACAAGACACCCATGAAGATCAACCGCCGCAAGGCCACCTGGTACCCGAAAGTCTCCAAGCACCTCTCGCAGACCGTCACGACCAGCGGCGCCTGGACCGTACGCACCGAAGGGGACGAGCTGATCCCCACTGAATTCGCCCAGCGCAACCCGCACATCGTCGACCCCCTGCCCGACGAGCAGGATTACGTGCGCTACCTCCGTCTGCACACCGTCCACGACGGCCGTGAACTGATCACCGAAATGACTCCCGGCTACGCCGAGGACCTGGGATACGCGCTCATCGACAAGGGCGCACGGACCAGGGTGGCCAACTATGAGCAGCAGGACGGCTTCACCACCGACCGAGAGCCGTGGGAGGCGGCGGTCGCCTCGCACAAGAGGGCACAGACCGCTGCCGTCGACCGGGCTGTGGAACTGATCCAGATGGTGTGGCCCGCACTGCAGGCCCGCTACGGCAACATCCTCAGCTTCGACAGCGAGGTGCTCGGCCGCTGGTGCATCGTGGTCGACAACGAGGGGGCGACCGCGAGGGTCGAAGCCGCACGCGTGCCCGGCCGCGCTTGGGGCACGTTCGTCGAGGCGGCCATGGATCGCACCTGGTTTCAGACGGGGCGCTTTCACGGCGCCGAGGACTGGGCACGTGCCAGGCCAGGGCACTACGAGGCGAAGCCGCTGCGGGCCCAGTACAGCGACCGCCTTCATGTCGGCACTGACGGGCAGGCCGTCGAGCTCGTTCTGTACAGCAGCGAAGTCCGCAAGGTCGCCCGAGGGTTCGCTCTGATGCTCGCCACCATCGAGCGGTATCCCGACAGCGCGACGGTCTGACCGGAAGCCGCATCCCACCCCTGTGACCTGCATGAACGGGTTTGACGCCCCCTTCATGCATAGTAGACTTAACCTAACGGGGAGAGGGTGCCACATTTCACGCCTACGCGACCGCCGGCCATCCCCGCCACTGCCCTCAAAGAAGGCGACACCTTCGCCCTCATCGGCAACGACAGCTCGCTGACCATCCGCGCGAAGCAGCGGCACCTTCAGCCGCTATGCCCCCTCGACCTCGAAGGCCACGATTCGCGACGACGAGCCGATACGCCCACTGCGCATGCTGCGCGCCTTCGACCTCGCCTGCCAGCTCTGCACCCGCACCCGCCGACACGTCCTCGACCTTCCCGTCCACGGCATCCCGCAGACCTGGGTCTGCGACCAGCACTAGCTGTCAGCCAGCCAATCCGGCACGCCTCAAGGACCCACGACCATGCCCACCAGCGACCGCACCATACGCGTCGGCACCATCGACGTCACCGTTCGCACCAGCAACAGAACCACGCTGACCGTCACCGTCACCCAGAGCGGCAACATCATCGTCCGCGGCCCGCACTCCACCACCGACACCGACGCCGCCACCCTCGTCGAACGACGCCGTTCATGGATCTACCGCCAGCTCTCACGCCTCACCGAGACCACACCCGACAACCCTCGAAGGGAACTCATCCGCGGCGCAGGATTCGACGCTCTCGGCCGACCGCACCGCCTGCACATCGCCCCCGATGACGACCAGGACGAACCCCTCATCCAGTACCGGAGCACCCCTACCGACGGTTGGCTCCACATTCGCCGCAGCACAACACTGAAACCGGATGAAGCCATACGAACCATCATAAAATTCTACGCCGAAACCGGGCACGAATGGCTGAAACTCAACTATCCACAGATCGCTAGATATACACTAAATAGTTCCATGCCGGTCACCGTCACCTGTGGTTTTGGCCGGTCGTGGGAGTGTCAACCTAGATTTACACTCCCCCCGGGTCCTCGCCACCTGCGAAGATGTGCGTCTTCGATGCGAACGCGGTGGGGATACATCGTTCCCGCCTACGGGAAGTTGTGGGACAGACCGGTAGCCCACGGTCATGCGAGGTGCCTCCGGTTTCATCATGAAGGCAGGGGGAAAGGAGCGACCGCGCGTCTTTGGCGAGATAGGGCGGTCTTTCCGGGGTAAAGAGGTTGCAGGCTGCGGCTGTGTGGCGTTCTACCTGCGGTGTCCGGTGCGGGGACGCAAGGTCCAGTTCCGGCCGTTGGAGACACCTTGGCGCTCGTACCAGATTGTGTTCATGCCGTACATGAGCATGGTTAGGCCGCTGCCGTTGAACAGAGTCAGGTAGCCGACGTTGTATTGGCCGAGCAGGCCGTCCACGAAGTGGCCCACGTCGTCCACGCCGTCGCCGGGGAGGTTACGGTTGCGGACAAAGGGGTCGGGACACATGAAGACAGGTAGGCGCCCATAGCCCGCCCAGTCGACCATCGAGTAGTCGATGGCCTGGGCAACCCAGCCGATCTGGTCCTTCCTGCTCGCGTCCGCGACGTGCGAGTCCCAGGACTTGAATTCAACACCGAGCGCCACCTGCGGGTTCTTCCAGACCTGCGCGTCACGCGGCCTGAGCACTGCGTCGATCCGGCACGGGCGCCCGGTGGGGTGTCTGCCGGGCACCTCGCGCTGAATGTGGAACCAGGGAGCCAGCCGACGTAGAACGGCGTTGGCCAGCGCGGCCTCGTCGGCGAAGCCCGCCAGGGCTACCTGTTCGCCAGCGAGCGGGTAACCGACGGGCGGTCCGAAAGGGGAAGGCTCCCCCGCAAGCGGCTGGAAGGAAGCAGCTGCCCGCTGAAGGAGTATGGCCGTATCTTCGCTGGCGTCTGTGGTCACTGAAGGGTCCTCCCAAGTCGTTGCAGCCCAGGCTGCGGAAAGACGACTGCAACATGGAGGAAGGGATGCCCCGCCATGTTGCATCCGGTTAGCGCAGCCAACCGAGTCAACTACCCACATGTCGAGTGCATTTGGCAGCCACATGGAGCCTTGATGGGATCTTGGAACGTACTTCGAATTCGCTCCGACCACTACCACCTCTGACTAGGACTCACCGGGTGACGGAAAGCTGGAGCTCGGTCACCTGGCCGGGCGTCCAATGCGGGTTCATCGGCGCTCGCTCCGTGGGGATCCGCGATCGGATATGGCGGCGTCGGCATTGACTCGAATCATGGGCTATCCCCTTCGCACCAATATGGATCCATGGGCAGGCGGCCCGCGTCCCAGTGACGACTTCTCCTCGGCGCCATCAGGATGGGGGTGTTGTCGACAGCGAGGGGGAACAATGCAGGACCGTCGCATGTACCTGGAAGCGATGCGTGCCCGCGACCAGGGCGAGGAGTACGAGTCTGCCCTAGCACATGCTCTGGGCTTGTCGCTGGACGAGGTCACCGCGTTCCGGGACGTCACCGCGTACAACGCCGCACTGAAGTCGGGCAACGCGGACACCCAGGAGATTCAGGCCCGGCAGGCGGTGATCCGCTTTCACAGGCTGGAGCGGCGCACCGAGGAGCGCCAGGCAATGCGGACCGCGCTGAAGCGTGCGCAGGACGACCGCCGCCGGGAGCGGATCGCGTCGCGTCCACAGGAGCGGTACACACGGGAGGAGATCGGTGAGCGGGATGGGTGGGAGTGCGGGCACTGCCTGACGCTCGTGCCGCGCGAGGCCAACCCGCGCGATCCGCGGGCGCCCCAGGTGGACCACATCACGCCCATCGCGAAAGGTGGCGCGGACACACGGGACAACGTGACGATCTCCCACCGGTACTGCAATGCGGACCGGTGGGGTTTGGGGCGGAGGTGTTCGCCGGAACAGGCGGCAGCGCGGCTGGCGCGGGCGGTGCTGGAGTATGAGGCCCGATGCACCCCTGACTGTCGTCCGGAGTGATCGGCTACGCCGCCGAGCCGGCTCCCCATGGACCTAGACGATTCATTCCGAAGTGATCAGTGGTCGTAGGCGATCAGGGATCGTGTGACGTGCTGTCCGGTCTTGTGGTTGTGCCAGACCGCTGCGGCCAGCGCGAGAACGCGCTGAGCGACGCGGACAGCGACGCCCTCGAAGGTCCGGCCGCCGTGTTGTTCCAAGTTGAGCTGGCCCTTGAGGGTGTCGTTCACCGACTCGATCAGTTGCCGCACAGATTTCAGCAGGGACTCGCCCTTGCGGCGTCTCTCCCGTTTGAACGACGGCCGCATCAGCTCTGCCCCACGCAAGGCCAGGTCCGCCTCGAACTCCTTGGAAGCGAAGCCCTTGTCTGCGATCAACAGCAGGCCGGGCTGGCCGGAGACCGCGTCAGGCTCACGATCCAGCATGGCCGTCAGCACGTCACGCTCGTCGAGCTTCGGGTTCGCCAGTGCCCACAGGATCGGCATCCCGGTCGGGGTGCACACCAGATACAGCCGCAAGCCCCAGAAGTATCGGGAGTGGCTGGCGCAGTATCCGTATCCGGCCCAGCCGGCCAGGTCCGACCTCTGCGCGGTGGGGCGTGACCGGCCGCATTCGACCGGGGTGGAGTCGATGATCCAGTGACTGTCGAACCAGAAGTCGCTGTCTGCCGCCAGGAGCCGTATCGCCCGCTTGACCAGCGGCAGCGCGGCCCTGAGCCGCTTGTTCCAGCCGGGCTGCTTCGGTATGTACGGGAACATCGCGCCGAGGCGGGAATGGACGAACCGCAGCCACCTGGACTCCGAGGTGAAGCCAAGCCTCGCCTGGGCGACAGCGAGGCAGACAAGCTCGGAGTCGGTCAGCCTGGGAGGACGCCCCAGCCATCGAGCACCCCCGAGCTCGTCGTCGATCTTCACATACAGGGCGGTGATCAGGGTGTCCAGGTCGGTCTCCACCGCCCGATCTTGGACTCCATATTCGCGAGCCGGACAGTGACGGGACTGGTTACTGTTGCCCGCATGTCGCCACTGTCCCTTTCCCCGCTCCGACTCGCTCCGGACGATATCGCCGAGGTTGTCAGCATCTACACGTCCAACCCCGAATACGGCCGTACCTCCGGCGAGTACGACCCCGCGCGCATTCAAGCCCAGCAGGTGGAAGCCGAGCTGCGAGAGGACACGGGCACCGGTGGGTTCGAGGTCCTACTCGCCCGAGATGCTGAAGGCCAGGTGATAGGCCTGGTCTCCATTCTCCGCCAACATCCCAGGGACGGGTATCCATGGATCGGACTGCTGATGGTCCACGGGAACCAACACCGCAAAGGTCACGGCCGACTGCTGGCAAATCTGGCCGAGGAACGCTTGCGCTTCGAGGGCCGGAACGACGTCCGCCTCGCGGTTCTGGAGAACAACCCGGTGGCCCTGGCCTTCTGGAGCTCGCTGGGCTGGCAGGAGATCGATCGCCGTCCCGATGCCCAGTACGGTCGACCTTGCATCGTCATGCACAAGCAACTGACCTGATCACTTCGGAATGACTCGTCTAGTGGCGCTCGTCATCGCCGTGGCGGCCGAATCACCTGGCCGTCAGCCGTCGGCGGAGCTCGATGCATGCGATCCCCCCATACATCGCGAACTCAAAGCGGTAGTCAATCAAATCCCTCACATTCGCTACCTGCGGCTGCGGGCACGCCCCAGGCTCGACTCGTATGACGGCTGGTCCCGGGGGATGTCCGGGGGACAGGAGGGGGACAGAACGCCGAGGACGATCAAGGACGGAGACGGAAAGGCAGGTAACAAATCCGTCCAGACTGGCGGCAATGTCTCGGCCGCCAGGCGCCGGTTCACGACCCGTCAGACCCCCCGCTGCCGCAGCGTAGACCCCCCTCTCCCCTTCACGACCTCCAGCTGCGCGTGGATCCGCCGCCGCAGGTCAGGGACGTGGCTGACGATGCCGACGCTGCGGTCCCGCTCGCGCAGGGAGTCGAGCACGTCGAGGACCTCGTCGAGGGTCTGGTCGTCGAGGCTGCCGAAGCCCTCGTCGATGAAGAGCGTGTCCAGGCGGACTCCGCCGGCCTCGTCGGTGACGACGTCCGCGAGGCCGAGGGCGAGCGCCAGGGAGGCGAAGAACGTCTCGCCGCCGGACAGCGTCGCGGTGTCCCGCTCGCGTCCGGTCCATGCGTCGACGACATGCAGTCCGAGACCGCTGCGGCCGCGTCCGGTCCGGTCGTCGGAGTGGACGAGGGTGTAACGGCCCAAGGACATGCGCTGCAGACGGACGGTCGCCGCGGCGGCCACCTGCTCCAGGCGCGCCGCCAGCACATACGACTCCAGGCGCATCTTCCGTTCGTTGTCCGCGGAGGTGCCCGCGGCGAGGGAGGCCAGGCGGGCCACCCGGTCGTACTCCTCGCGCAGCGGGGCCAGGCGTCGTACGCCCGCGGCGGACCGGGCGGAGAGCCGGTCGAGTTCGGCGCAGCGGCGGGCGGCCGCGTCCCGTGCGGAGGCGGCGTCGCGCAGCCGCTGGGCCGCGACGGCGGCGGCGCGTTCCGCCGAGACGAGGTCGGCGGGCGGCTGCTGGGCGGCGGCCGCGGTGTCGGCTTCCGCGAGGACGGCGCGCACGGCGGCCTCCTCGGACTGCCAGGCGTCCAGACGGCGTTGGAGCTCACGGTGGGCGGCGTCGTCCAGGAGTGCGGCGGCCGCGGCCTGCGGGGTGTCGAAGCCGGCACGGAAAGCGGCGTCGGCGAGCCGGGCGTCGGCGTCCTTGAGCCGCTGGGCGGTGTCCTCGGCGGCGCGGGCGGTGTCGGCGGCGTCGGTGAGCAGGGCGGCCCGGCGTTCGAGCTGGGCGGCGCGGGCGGCGACGCTCCCGGCGGCACCGCTGGCCTGCGTCAACTCCGCTTCTAGGGTGGCTCGTTCCTGGTCCAGGGCGTCCCGGCGGGCGACCCGGGAGGCGGCGCGTACGGCGGCCTCCTGCTGGGCGGAGACACGCCGGTCGCGTTCCCGCTCGGCCTGCCGCAGCTGTTCGTGGGCGCCGGACAGCGCGGACGCTCCGGCGCGGGCCTCCGTGAACTGTCGCTCCAACTCGTCTGCCTGGAGCGCCAGTTGCTCGGTGGGTGTGTCGCCGGCCTCGCCCTGGGCGGCGGCCAGGGCGCGCTGTACGACACCCAGGCGCCGCTCGGCCTCGGTGCGCTGTTCGTCGGCGTGCTGGTAGGCGGCGAGGGCACGCTCCTCGGTCTCCCGGCCGACGTGTCCGGCGTCCTTGCGGGCGGGCGCGGGGTGTTCGACGGCGCCGCAGACCGCGCAGGGTTCACCTTCCGTGAGCTGGGCGGCCAGCTCGGCGGCGATGCCGTTCAGCCGCTGTTCCTTGACGTCGAGCCATTCGGCACGCGCCTTCTGCGCGGACTCCGTGGCGGCCAGGACCTGGCGCTGGGCGTCGTCGACGTCCCGGCCGAGCTGGTCGCGTTGCCGGGCTGCGGCGAGGCGCCTGCGGGCGGGGTCCCGCTGCACCGCGAGCTGTTCGGCCCGGGTGGCGGCTTCCTGCGCGGACTCGACACCGCGCTGGAGTGCTGTGCGCGTCTGGTCCCACCCGGCGAGCCACGCCTCGGCCTCCTGCAGGACGTCCTCGTCGGCCCGCTCCTGCCGCTCCAGCCCCTCCCGCTCCTTCAGCAGCTCGGCCAGCCGCTGTTCGGCCCGTCGCGCGGACTCCAGACCACCCAGCTCCTCGGCGGCACGGCGAGCGGCGGCGGCGAGACCGACGGCACCGGCGTCGGTGAGTCCTTCCGCCGGCTCCAGGATGTTCCGCAGCAGCGCACGCGCACGTGCCTGCGCCTCCGCCGCCCTGCGGTGCTCGGCGTCCATGGCCTCCCGGAGGTCCAGCGCCGGTGCCACCGCTTCGGCCTTGCGGGAGCGTTCCATGCGCGCCTGGGCCTCCCGGTGCGCGTCGGCACGCCCCTCCAGCCGCGCGGCACGCTCGCGTGCCTCGGTGAACCGGCGCTGCAGCCGGTCCAGTTCGCGTGCATCGTCCAGCTCCCGCTCGGCTGCCGCGTGGGCCGACTCCGCGGAGGTGAGGCGGAGGTGGGCGATCGTGAGCTGTTCGCGGGCGGTGCTGCGGGCGACGGCCGCGGCACTGATGACGGCCTCGGCCAACCCCGGCTCCCCCGGCGCCAGTTGAGGCAGTTCCATCGCGCCGTCCGCCGCCTGCTGCATGCGGTGCGCGTCGGCCAGCAGTGCGGCGTCCCCCTCGCGCACCTGTGCCTCGGCCGTGCGGCGACGCTCCGCGAGCCGCTTCTCGACCTCGGCGAAGCGGTGGGTGTCGAAGAGGCGGCCCAGCAGCTTGCCGCGCGCCTCGGCGTCGGCGCGCAGGAAGCGCGCGAAGTCGCCCTGGGGCAACAGGACGACCTGGCAGAACTGCTCGCGGCTCATGCCGAGCAGCTGGGTGATCTCCTCGCCGATCTCCTGGTGCGAGCGGCTGAGGTCCTTCCAGGCGCCCGCCGTCGCGTCGTACTCGCGCAGCCAGCTCTGGGCCTTCTCCAGCGTCGTGCCCGAACCGCGCTTCTTGGGGCGCTCCCAGGGCGGCTGCCGGGTGACCTCCAACCGGCGTCCGGCGACGGTCAGTTCGAGGGTCACCCCGGTGCGCGTACCGGATGCCGCGTGATCGCTGCGCAGGGCGAGGCCCTGGCTGCTCTGGCGGGCGCCGGGAACGGAGCCGTACAGGGCGTAGCAGACCGCGTCCAGGACGGACGTCTTGCCCGCTCCCGTCGGTCCGTGCAGCAGGAAGAGCCCGGCGGCCGACAACTCGTCGAAGTCGACGCTCTGCGAGCCGCCGAACGGCCCGAACGCCGTGATGTCCAGCCGGTGCAGCCTCATCGCGCCACCTCCCGCACGGCCTCGTCGGCACGCACCGCGTCGAACGCGTCCCGCAGCACGGCCTGTTCACGCTCGTCGGGTCCCGCGCCGCGCACATGGGCGACGAAGTCCTCGGCGATCTCCTGGTCGCTGCGGCCGGCGAGCCGCCTGGCGTAGGACACATCCGGGTCGTCCGGTGCCCGCTCGGGGTCGAAGACGAGGCTGAGGGTGTGCGGGAAGCGCTCGGTGAGCCGCGCCATGGGGTCGGCCGGGCGGACCGGGTCGGTGAGGGTGGCCTCGACCCACGCCTCCTCGTGCCGGGTGAGCCCGGGATCGGCGAGCAGTTCCTCCAGGGTGCCCCGGATTCTGGCCAGCGCGCGCGGCACAGGGCAGTCGATGCGCTCGGCGGTGACGGAGCCTTCGGCGTCGAGGTCGACGAGCCACATCGTCTTGCGGTGGTCGCTCTCCGAGAAGGAGTACGGCAGCGGGGAGCCGGAGTAGCGCACCCGCTCGGTGATCGTCTGGCAGCCGTGCAGATGACCCAGTGCCGCGTAGTCCACACCGTCGAAGACCCCGGCGGGCACGGCTGCGACCCCGCCGACGGTGATGTCCCGCTCGCTGTCGCTGGCCTCGCCGCCGGTGACGAAGGCATGCGCGAGGACGACGGAACGCGTGCCCCGCGCGCGCGTGGCGAGGTCGGCGCGAACCCGGTCCATGGCGGCGGCGAGCACCGCCTCATGTCCCGTTTTCTCCACGCCGAACTCGTCCTTGACCAGGGCCGGTTCGAGATACGGCAGCCCGTAGAAGGCGACGTCACCGTGGATGTCCGACAGCACCACCGGCCTCCCGCACGCCGACGGCTCGGTCCGCAGATGGATGCCGGCCCGCCCGATGAGACCGGCCCCGACACCGAGCCGGCGGGCCGAGTCGTGGTTCCCGGAGATCATCACCGTGGGCACGCCCAGGTCGGCGAGGCGGTGCAGGGCGTCGTCGTACAACTCGACCGCGGCCAGCGGCGGCACCGCCCTGTCGTACACGTCCCCCGATACGACCACCGCGTCCACACCGCGCTCACGCACGGTCGTGACGAGGTGACCGATGAACCCGGCCTGGGCCCCGAGCATGTTCACCCGATGGAACGCCCGGCCCAGATGCCAGTCGGAAGTGTGCAGCAGCCTCATGATCCCCGACCCTAACGGCCGGGTCTGACATCACGGTCGGTTACTCCCGTATCGGCCCGTCATGAACCATCCCGTACCGGTCCGTTACGCCCTTTTCGTACCGACCCTCACGCGTCCCCGTACGCCTCCCCGCCCAGTTCGAACCCGGCCGTCCCGGCCGTCACGTCGGCGAGCCAGGCCCGGAAGGCGTCCACGTCGGAGTCCGGCAGGCCGACCTCGATGGTGACCGCCTCGCCGTAGCGCACGTCGCGCACCTCGCGGCCCGTCGAGTGCAGGTCGTTCTGGACCTTGCCTGCGCGCTGGTGGTCGACGGTCACCGTGGCCAGCCGGAACCGGCGGCGGGTGAGGGTGCCGAGGGCGTCCAGGGCCTCGCCGACCGCGCCGCCGTACGCCCTGATGAGTCCGCCCGCGCCCAGCTTGACGCCGCCGTAGTAGCGGGTGACGACGGCGACGACGTACCGCATGTCCCGGCGCAGCAGCATCTGCAGCATGGGGACGCCCGCGGTGCCGCCCGGTTCGCCGTCGTCGCTCGCCTTCTGGACGGAGGCGTCGGCGCCGATGACGTAGGCCCAGCAGTTGTGGGTGGCGTCCGCGTGCTCCTTGCGCACGGCGGCGATGAAGTCCTGGGCCTCCTGCTCGGTGGCCGCCGGCGCCAGGGCGCACAGGAAGCGCGAGCGGTTGACCTCGGTCTCGTGCACGCCCGCGTGGGCGACCGTGCGGTACTCGTCCTGCATCCGGCCAGCCTATGCGGCGCGCGGGCTACTTCTTCCCGCCGCCCTTCTTGCCCCGCGGCACGATCATGCTCGTCAGGAGTGCCGTGCCCGGGGCGAGGGCGTCCCAGGCGGGTCCGTGCCAGGCCAGTACTGCGATCGCCGAGGTCGGGAACTTCAGCCGCACCTCCTCCAGGGCGTCGTCGAGGCTGTCCCCGGCCAGTTCCAGGACGAGCTCCTCCAGGCCGGGGTTGTGCCCGACCAGGAGCAGTGTCTCGATCTCGGCGGACACCTCGTGCACGGCCGTCAGCAGGTCGGACACGTCGGCGGCGTACAACCGCGGGTCACTGCGTACCGGCGGCGGTGTGCCCCACTGGGCCGAGGCCAGTTCCCAGGTCTGGCGGGCTCGTACGGCGGTGGAGCACAGGGCGAGGTCCGGCAGGCAGTCGGCCTCGGCGAGGGCGCGGCCTGCGGCCGGAGCGTCCCGGAGGCCGCGCGGTGCGAGCGGCCGTGCGTGGTCGGGGACGCCCGCCGGCCAGGCCGACTTGGCGTGCCGCAGCACCACCAGGCGGCGCAGCGGGCCGGCTCCCGCGCGCGCGATCACGACGGGGTTCCGAGCTCGCGGGTGAGATCGAGGCCGAGCAGCCGGTCCGCGTAGGCGTACGTCTCGAAGCGGGCGCCGTCGGGCAGTTCGGACTCGGTCTCCACCCACGTCAGCACGTCGAGCACGGAGGGCACGTCCAAGTCGTCCTCCCAGGCGGTACGCAGGCGGGCGCGCGCCTCGTCGGGAATCGGCCGCGACGGCTGCTGCGCCCAGGCGGCGACCGCGCGGCGCCAGCGTGCGAGGGTTTCGCCGGCCTCGGTCAGGGCGGCCGCGTCCAGCCGCAGGGGCGTGCTGCGGCGCCGGGAGAGCAGGGCCAGGCGCAGTGCGGCAGGGTCGGCGCCCTCCGTGCTGCCCGGTACCTCCGACTCGACGGGGGCGACGGCGACCCGGACACCCTCGGGTGTCGCGCCGCCCTCCCCCACGACGTGCAGGACCTGGGCCTCGCCCAGTCCCGGACCTACGTCCCGCCGGTCCTCCAAGGGCCGGATGCCGAGCGCGGCCGCCCGGGCCCGCAGCTCCGCCTGCCGTCGTTCACCGGCCAGCACGCCCCACACCGGGGTCCCGCCGAGTTCCAGGGCCCGCACGAGGAGGTCGGCCACCAGCAGCACGCGCAGGGCTCCGGTGTGGAGATCCGGCACATGGGCTTCGACCCGGGTCAGCCCCCGGCGGACCGGGGCGGCGTCGACGGACTCGCCGGTTCGGGCGTCGGTGATGCGCAGCACGGGCTGAGCGTAGGCGGGCGGACGGCCGCGCGCAGGCATCCGGCGCGATTTCCGCACACGGCGGCGGAATTCCACCACGTGCCCGGTGGACGAGTTCCGCGAAGGCGCGCCTGTGGTGCCACAGCACGGCGGCGTCGCGATGGATGGTCAGGCGTGCGGCGAGCGTGTCGCAGCCGGGCATCGGCCGCCCCCTGGCGTGCGGACTGTCCGGACGGTACTGGGCCGAAGGCCTGCCGAACAGGCGCTCAGACGCGGGCGGAAACCGGGAATCATCGTGAACTCCCGGCCGTTGTCGGACACAAGGGCAAGTCCACGTGGTGCGGGGAGGCTGCGGTGTACGGCGACGAGGCAACGATCCGCAAGATCCTCACCGAGTCCGGCGACACCTGGGCCGTGGTGGGCCTCTCGTCGAACCGGGGCCGCGCCGCCTACGGTGTCGCCCAGGTGCTGCAGCGCTTCGGCAAGCGCATCGTGCCCGTCCACCCCAAGGCGGAGACGGTGCACGGCGAGCAGGGGTACGCCTCCCTGGCCGACATCCCCTTCGACGTGGACGTCGTCGACGTGTTCGTCAACAGCCACCTCGCCGGACCGGTCGCCGACGAGGCGGTCGCCAAGGGCGCCCGGGCCGTCTGGTTCCAGCTCGGCGTGATCGACGAGGCGGCCTACGACCGTACGCGGACGGCGGGCCTCGACATGGTGATGGACCGCTGCCCCGCCATCGAGATACCTCTGCTCGGCTGAGCCTGCCGGGGCCCACGCGCTCCCGCATGTGTCACCGGTCACACTGCGACCGTTCGAGCGAGGCCATTTCCCCTGCCGATTCCGTGGACAGATTCAGTGGTCGCACGGGTTTCGGCTGCCTACAGAGCCTCTGAAGCACTGCCCAGGAAGCTCCCGGCCATTGGTCAAAACTTCACCATGCGTCTTCTGCTCGACCCCCGATGTTTCCTAATCTGCGACGTCGCACGCACTGAAAACATGTATTCAACTTGTGAGAGGTCGCTGAAAATATGGTGAGCGTCGAGGAGGCCTCCGTAGAGGAGGCCAGGGGTCCCAGCGGCCTGAGGCGTGACGTCGGACTGATCGGCCTGATGTGGGCCTCGGTGGGCTCGATCATCGGCTCCGGCTGGCTGTTCGGCGCGCACGACGCGGTGATGCAGGCCGGGCCCTCGGCGATCATCTCGTGGGTGATCGGCGCGGTCGCGATCGTCATGCTGGCCCTGGTGCACGCCGAACTGGGAGGCATGTTCCCGGTGGCGGGCGGTACGGCCCGGTACCCGCACTACGCCTTCGGCGGCCTGGCCGGAATGTCCTTCGGCTGGTTCTCCTGGCTGCAGGCCGCGACCGTGGCACCGATCGAGGTCTACGCCATGATCGGGTACGCCGGTCACTGGTCGTGGGCCCAGGGCTTCGAGCACGCCGACAAGACGCTGACCGCCAGCGGTCTGGCGGTGGCGGTCCTGCTCATGGCCGTCTTCGTCGGCGTGAACTTCTTCGGCGTACGGGCGCTGGCAGCCGCCAACAGCGCCGCGACCTGGTGGAAGATCGCCGTCCCGCTGGGCGCGATCTTCATCATGGCCGCGACCCACTTCCACCCGGCCAACTTCCACTCCGAGGGCTTCGCGCCGTTCGGCGCCAAGGGCGTGCTTGCCGCGATCAGCACGAGCGGCATCATCTTCGCGCTGCTCGGCTTCGAGCAGGCCATCCAGCTGGCCGGCGAGAGCCGCAACCCCAAGCGGGATCTGCCGCGTGCCACCCTCGGCTCGGTTGCGATCGGCGCCGTCATCTACGTCCTGCTGCAGGTCGTGTTCATCGCCGCGCTGCCGCACAGCAGCTTCGCGCACGGCTGGGCCCACCTCGCGTACGAGGGCGACACCGGCCCGTGGGCCGGCCTCGCGACCGTGGTGGGGCTCGGCTGGCTGGCCTGGGTCCTCTACTTCGACGCGATCATCTCCCCCGGCGGTACCGGCCTGATCTACACCACCGCCACCTCCCGCGTCTCCTACGGTCTGGCGAAGAACGGCTACGCGCCGAAGATCTTCACCAGGACCGACGCGCGCGGTGTGCCGTGGTTCGGCCTCGTCATGTCCTTCGTCACCGGTGTGATCTGCTTCCTGCCCTTCCCCAGCTGGCACAAGCTGGTCGGCTTCATCACCTCGGCGAGCGTCCTGATGTACGCGGGCGCGCCGCTGGCGTACGGCGTCTTCGCCGACAAGCTGCCGAACCACGAGCGGCCGTACCGGCTGCCCGGCGGCAAGGTGATCTCGCCGGTGTCGTTCGTGGTGGCCAACCTGATCATCTACTGGGCCGGCTGGGACACCCTGTGGCGGCTCGGTCTGGCGATCGTCCTCGGCTACGTGCTCCTCGGCGGCTACGCCTGGTGGGCCAACGCCACCAACCAGCCCGACGCGCCCCGGATGGACTTCAAGGCCGCCCAGTGGCTGCCGGTCTATCTCCTGGGCATGGGCGTGATCTCCGCCGAGGGCGGCTTCGGCGGCTCGGGCAACATCGCTCTGTGGTGGGACATCCTGGTCATCGCCGTCTTCTCCCTGGTCATCTACTACTGGGCCCGGGCGACCTCCTCCAGGCGTGAGGACATCGAGCGCAGCATCGAGGAAGTCGTCGTCACCGACGCCCCCGCGCACTGACCGAACACCCCTCCCCGACTCGGCCCGTCGGCCGCGGCTCCCCTGCCGTGGCTGACGGGCCACCGTCATAATGCCGGGGTGACTTCGACCGGCCCCCACCCCAACTCCCCGTCCCCGCAACGTTTTCCGGTGGTGATCGTGGGCGCCGGGCCCGCCGGTCTCACCATCGGGAACATCCTGCGGGCCGCATCGGTCGACTGTCTGGTCCTGGAGGCCGAGACGCGCGAGTTCATCGAGCAGCGGCCACGGGCCGGTGTGCTGGAGGAGTGGGCCGTGCGCGGGCTCCAGGAACGGGGCCTCGCGGACCATCTGCTGGAGCGGGCGCAGGTGCACACCCAGTGCGAGTTCCGCGTCGAGGGGCGGCGGCACCGGTTGTCCTACACCGATCTGACGGGACATCACCACTTCGTCTATCCGCAGCCGTTGCTGGTGACGGACCTGGTGCGCGAGTACGCCGACGTGCGCGGCGGCGTCATCCGCTTCGGCGTGCGGGACGTGCGGTTGCACGGCCTGGACACGGACCGGCCGGCGGTGTCGTACCTCGACCCCGAGACCGGTCGACGCACGCTCGTGCACTGCGACTTCGTGGCGGGCTGCGACGGGGCACGCGGCGTGACCCGGACCGTGCTTCCGCAGCAGGCCTGTATCGCCCGGCACGACTACGGCATCGGCTGGCTGGCGCTGCTCGCGGAGGCGCCGCCGTCCAGCGACTGCGTGGTGTTCGGCATCCATCCGAACGGCTTCGCCGGGCACATGGCCCGCAGCCCCGAGGTCACCCGCTACTACCTTCAGTGTCCGCCCGGCGACGACCCGGAGAACTGGCCGGAGGACCGCGTCTGGACCGAACTGCAGCAGCGGCTCGACGCCGCCGACCGGCCGCCGCTCACAGAGGGACGGCTGATCGAGAAGCGCGTCCTCGACATGCACAACTACGTGGTCGAACCCATGGTGTTCGGGCGTCTCCTCCTGGCCGGGGACGCAGCCCATCTCACCGCGCCCATCGCGGCCAAGGGCATGAACCTGGCCCTGCACGACGCCTTCCTGCTCGGCGAGGCGCTCGTCGCCTACCTCGCCAAAGGCGACACCGGCGGCCTCGACGGCTACTCGGCGGCCTGTCTCGGACGTGTCTGGGACTACCAGGAGTTCTCGCAGTGGCTGTCGGACGTGTACCACGGCGCGTCGTCGGGTGACGCCTACCGCGCGGGCACGACACTGGCCCGGCTGCGCCGCCTCTTCGAGTCCCCGGCTGCCGCCGCGGCGTTCGCGGAGCAGTACCTCGGCAAGAGCTCCGCGCCCTGAACCCCGTGATCCTCAGTCGTGCAGCGGCCGGTCGCTGAGGCGATGGTCCGCCACCTTCAGCGCCTCGTCCACGAGCCGCCGCAGATGCCCGTCCCGCAGTGAGTAGACGACCCTGCGGCCCTCCTTGCGCGTGTTCACCAGGCCGGCCAGCCGCAGCCGCGCCAGGTGCTGGCTGACCGCGGGCCGGGCCGCCCCGCTCGCCTCCGTGAGGGTCGTGACATCGGCCTCGCCGCCGGTCAGCGCGTGCAGCAGCGCCAGGCGGGTGCGGTCACCCAGGAGGGCGAGGAGTTCGGCGGCGAGCGCGAACTGTTCCTCGCCCGGGGTGCGCGGGTGCGCATCCTGCGCAGTTGATAGGTGCATGCGTGCGCTCATACGCACATAATGGTCCCGTGGGCGCCCCGCGTCCACCACCGCGCACCGGAAGGGGCCCACGTGAGCGACCAGCACCATCACCACGACGAGCACCACGACCACGGGCACCACGACCACCACGACCACCACGACCACAATGGGCACCACGGGCACCACGGGCACTCGCATGACCACCGCCCCACCGGGCTCGTTCACCGCCTCGGCCACCTCCTCACCCCGCACTCCCACGAGACCGCCGACAAACTCGACTCCGCGCTGGAGTCCTCGGCCCGCGGGATGCGCGCCCTCTGGGTCTCGCTGGCCGTCCTCGGGGTGACGGCCGTGGCGCAGGCGGTGGTCGTGGTCCTGTCCGGTTCGGTGGCGCTGCTCGGCGACACGGTGCACAACGCCGCCGACGCGCTGACCGCCGTCCCCCTCGGGATCGCCTTCGTGCTGGGCCGGCGGGCGGCCACGCGCCGTTTCACCTACGGATACGGCCGGGCCGAGGACCTCGCGGGGATCGTGATCGTGCTGACGATCGCCGCGTCGGCCGCGTTCGCGGCCTGGGCGGCGGTGGAGCGGCTGCTCGATCCGCGTCCCGTCGCGCAGCTACCGGCCGTCGCGGTGGCCGCGCTGGTCGGCTTCGCGGGGAACGAGTGGGTGGCACGCCACCGGATCCGGGTGGGCCGGGAGATCGGCTCGGCCGCACTGGTCGCCGACGGTCTGCACGCCCGTACGGACGGGTTCACGTCACTGGCCGTGCTGCTGGGCGCCGGCGGCTCGGCGCTGGGGTGGCAACTCGCCGACCCGCTCGTGGGGTTGGCGATCACCGCGGCGATCGCACTGGTACTGCGGGACGCCGCACGGGAGGTGTTCCGGCGGGTGATGGACGCCGTCGACCCGGAGCTGGTGGACCGGGCCGAGCGGGCGGTGCGCGCGGTGCCGGGCGTGCGGGAGGTCGGTGAGCTGCGGCTGCGCTGGATCGGGCACCGGCTGCGGGCCGAGGTGGCGGTGGTGGTCGACGGCGAGGCGACCGTGCGTACGGCGCACGGAATAGCGGTCGAGGCCGAACACGCCCTGCTGCACGCCGTACCGAAATTGACGGCGGCCTTGGTGCACGCGGATCCGGCACCTGCGCCGGGAGAGGAGGACCCTCACTTGGCCTTGGCGCATCACGCGGCGCGTTAGGCGACCCCGGCACAGTCCGACGCGGTCCGGGAGCACCCCAAAGGGGCGCGGCGCCGTCAGACGCCGAGCCCCTCCAGCACCACCGCCCCCGGCAGCTCCGCGAACGCCTTCCCCGGCACCAGGAGCTTCCCCCGCCGGCGCCCGCTGCCGACCAGGACGTAGGAGAGTTCGGCGACAGCCGAGTCCACCAGCACCGGCCAGCCGTCCGGGAGGCCGATCGGGGTGATGCCCCCGTACTCCATGCCGCTCTCCCCCGTCGCGGTGTCCATGGACGCGAACGAAGCCTTGCGGGCGCCGAGTTGGCGGCGCACGACTCCGTTGACGTCGACCCGGGAGGTGGAGAGCACGAGGCACGCGGCGAGTGTCGTCTCCCCGCCGCGCCTGCCGGCCACCACCACGCAGTTCGCCGACTGCTCGAGCAGTTCCTGCCCGTAGTGCTCCACGAAGACGGCGGTGTCGGCCCACTGCGGGTCGGTGTCGACATAGACGATCTGGTCGGCGGGGACGCTGCCGCTCCAGTGGCGTACGGCGTCGGCGACCGGGCGGGTCAGGTGGTCGAGGGCGTCGGGGGCGGGGATCGCGATGTCGAAGTGTCCGATGGGTGGGCGCATGGCCGCACGGTAACAGGGCGTCCCGGGCCGCCTCAGTGCACGGGCGGGACGGAGACCGCCAGCACGAACTCCACCGGGAGATCGCCCTGGTTGCCGTAGCTGTGCGGGGCGTTGGCCTCGAAGGTGACGCTCGCGCCGGCCGGGACGCGGTACTCCGCACCCTCCACCGTGAGGGTCAGCTCGCCCGCCGTCACATGGGCGATCTCCACCGTGCCGGCGGGGTGCGGGTCGGAGGCGCTGCTGTCGCCCGGCATCAGCCGCCAGTCCCACATCTCCAGCGGCCCCGGCGCCTCGGTACCGGCGAGCAGGCGGCTGTAGCTTCCCGCGTCGGTGTGCCACAGCCGTACCACCTGATCGGCAGGGACGACCCGCACCTTCGGCCCCTGCTCGTAGTCGAGCAGAGTGGTGACACTGACGCCGAGCGCGTCGCCGATCTTGACCACCGTGCCGATGCTCGGATTGGTGCGGGCCTGCTCGATCTGGATGAGCATGCCGCGGCTGACCCCGGCGCGGGCGGCGAGCGCGTCCAGGGTGAAGCCCCGCTCGCCTCGCCAGCGCTTGACGTTGCGGGCCAGGGACTGGGTCAGCAGATCGAGGTCCGACACGTTCCGTCCATATCCATGTACTGCGAGGTCAATATTGTGGATGACAGGGTTCACTGCGCTGAACTACGGTGTTGTGCACCCGATCGTTCACCGAACTGTACTGCGAGGCGACCCGTGACAGCATTCTTCGCCCTGGCCACCAGCCTGTTGTGGGGCCTTGCCGACTTCGGCGGCGGACTGCTGACGCGACGTACGCCGGCGCTCACGGTGGTCGTCGTCTCGCAGGGGATCGCCGCGACCGTGCTCGGGGCGATCGTGCTGGCCACGGGCGGGTTCAGCGAGGCCGGTCCCCGGCTGTGGTTCGCCTTCGCCGCCGGGCTGGTGGGCCCGGTCGCCCTGTTCTCCTTCTACAAGGCCCTCGCGCTGGGCCCGATGGGCGTCGTCTCCCCGCTGGCGACCCTGAGCGTGGCGGTCCCGGTCGGCGTGGGCCTCTTCCTCGGCGAACGCCCCGGCCTGACCCAGGTCGCGGGCATCGCGGTCGCGGTGACCGGCGTCGTCCTCGCAGGCGGACCACAGCTCAGGGGCGCCCCGGTGCAGCGTCAGGCCATCCTGCTCACCCTCGTCGCGGCCCTGGGCTTCGGCACGGTGTTCGCGCTGATCACCGAGGCCTCCACCACCGTCACCGGCCTCTTCCTCGCCCTCTTCGTCCAGCGCCTGACCAATGTGGCCGCGGGCGGCGTCGCGCTCTACGCCTCCGTGCGGCGGGGCGGCGAGGCCCTCCCGGACAGTGGCTTCCCCTGGCCGTCCCTCCCGGCGCTCGCCTTCGTCGGACTCGCGGACGTCGCGGCGAACGGCACGTACTCGGTCGCCGCCCAGCACGGCCCGATCACCGTCGCCGCCGTCCTCGCCTCGCTCTACCCGGTGGTGACCGCACTCGCCGCGCGCGGCTTCCTGCGGGAGCGCCTCCGCGGCATCCAGGCAGCGGGCGCGGGCCTCGCCCTGGTGGGCACCCTGCTCCTGGCGACGGGCTAGAGCCTGTCGTTTGGATCAGGTCGGCCGTAGGGAACTGCGCCTTGCAGCCGCCCCGAGCGGGGTCTGGTGCGTGCAGCTGCAAGGCGGAGGAGGGAGTCGACGCGGAGCGATGGGGGCCCCTCCCGCTCGAGCGAATTCGAGAGTGGGGGAGAGTGACGACAACGCCGCAGATGTGCGTGCCAGACCCCGCGACGCCGAGCTGATCCAAACGACAGGGCCTAGGTCTCCGGTTCCAGCTCGGCCAGCCTCGTCACCGTCTCCTCGTCCAGTTCGGACAGGGCCCGCAGCTGGTCGGGGGTGACGCCGTCGGGGATCGGCACCGGCGCGGGCGTCCTGAGCGGCGGCTGCCAGCCGTCGGCGGCCGTCCAGCGGCGTACGACACGGGCGGGCGCACCCGCCACCACGGCATGGTCGGGCACCTCGCCCCGGACCACGGCACCGGCGGCCACCACCACGTTCCGCCCGATGCGCGCGCCCGGCAGGATCACCGCACCGGTGCCGATCCAGCAGCCAGGCCCGATCTCCACGGGTTCCATGCGCGGCCACTGCTTGCCGATGGGTTCGTGCGGATCGTCGTACGAGTGGTTCGTGGACGTCACATACACATACGGCCCGAAGTAGCAGTCACTGCCGATGGTCACCGTGGTGTCGGCGATGACGTGGCTGCCGCGGCCCAGCACGACGCCGTCGCCGATGCGCAGGATCGGGTCGGGGCCGAGGTCCAGGTCGGGCATCAGGCCCGCGGTGAGGGTGACCTGCTCGCCGACGATGCAGTGCGAGCCGATGTGGATCCAGGCTTCGCCGAAGACGGTGCCGAGCGGGAAGGCGAGCCGTGTGGCCTCGCCGATCGAGCCGAAGCGGAAGCGGCCGGGGCACTCGGCCGTCACCGAGCCCGTGCGCTGCACCCAGGCCCAGCCCGCGTGGACGGCGCGCTGGGTGAGGCTTCGCCGCCAGGATGAGAACGTGTTCTTGCTCTTCGGCACGGAGTCACCGTACTCAGCGTGTGGGGCGCCGAGGCGATGCGGTAGCTGTGATCTTCACCCCAACCGAGCGTGCGCGGATCACCCGTAACGGATGAGGCGAAGGCGCCGGAGCCGTGGTGCGATGGTGGGATGACCTGGCGCAGCTTGATGGATCCCTTCGACGTCACCGGACGGGTGACGCGATATGCGCTGGGGACCGCCGGCTCGGTCGTCGACCGTCTGGTCCGTGCGGGCACGGCCGCCGTGGTGGACCGGCTCGACCTGGACGGCCTGGCCGCCCGTCTCGACGTCGACCGGATCGTGGACCGCGTGGACGTGATGCGGGTCGTGCGGCGGGTCGACGTCGACCTGATCACGGACCGGGTCGACGTGGACCGCATCGCCGACCGCCTGGATGTGAGCCGGGTGGTGGCCCGGGTGGATGCGGACGAGATCGCGGCGCGGCTGGACCTGGACCGGATCGTGGCGCGCATCGACGTCGACCGGATCGCCGCCCGGTTGGACCTCGACGCCGTGATCGCCAGGGTCGACCTGGTCTCGCTCACCAGGGCGGTGCTGGAGGAGATCGACCTGGGCCGGATCGTCCGGGACACCAGCGGCGGGATGGCCGAGGAGACGGTCGACGCGCTGCGGCTGCGCAGCATGCGGGCCGACCGGATGGTGAACCGCGTCACCGACCGGCTGCTGCACAGACCCGGCGTGGCGCCGGCACACCTCGACGGGCATGGGCAGCCACCGTGACGCAGGGGGTCCCAGGCTCCGGGAGCGACACCGCGGGACTGGTGTCGCGATGCCTCGCGGCGCTGGTCGACGCGCTCGTGGTGGCCGGCATCGGGCTCGCCCTGCAGTTCGCGTACGGCGGTCTCCGGCTGCTCGTCACCGGGCCGCCGTTCCGCATGCCCGACCTGACCGCCTGGCTGACGGGCGTGCTCGGATGGGCTGTCGCCGTGCTCTATCTCGGCGTGAGCTGGGCGTCGACCGGCGGCACCCTCGGCGACTGGCTGCTGGGTCTGCGGGTCACCGGCCGCACCGGGCGGCTGCTCGGCGTCCCCCGCGCGCTGCTGCGGGCCGTGCTGTGCGTCGCTCTCCCTCTGGGCCTGCTCTGGGTGCCCTTCAGCCGGCGCCATGCCTCGGTCCAGGACGTCGTCATGGCCAGCGCCGTGCGGTACCACCGGTTCTGACGAGCGGGCCAAGGAGGTGTCGGTCGAGACCCGTCATCACCCCTGCGAGGTGACGACGGGCTCGTGCGGGCCGTGTAGGAGTCGTAGGTGCAAGTCCGCGACCGGCGGCCGACCCAGGACGGTGGACCCGTCGGACTTCCTCGACATCCCGTACCACCCGCTCTGCTCCATCACACCGATCACCCTGTACGCGCCGACACGTCCGAAGAAGGTCCGGCGATGGCAGACACCACAGGCCGCTACCTACCGCCGGGGCTGCGCACGCTGGCGGCGTACCGGCGCGAGTGGCTGATCAAGGACGTCGTCGCGGGCGTCGTCCTGACCACGCTGCTGGTCCCGCAGGGCATGGCCTACGCGGAACTGGCGGGGCTGCCCGCGATCACCGGGCTGTACACGTCGGTGCTCTGCCTTCTGGCGTACGCGGTCTTCGGGCCGTCGCGGATCCTGGTCCTCGGCCCCGACTCCTCTCTCGGCCCGATGATCGCGGCGACGATCCTGCCGCTGATCGCCTCCGACGGGGAC
Source organism: Streptomyces sp. NPDC001492 (assembly GCF_053597275.1). Lineage (NCBI taxonomy): Bacteria > Bacillati > Actinomycetota > Actinomycetes > Kitasatosporales > Streptomycetaceae > Streptomyces > Streptomyces sp. NPDC001492. The sequence goes on from NZ_JBSFHW010000014.1 coordinate 186,469, forward strand.
AGCGGGCGGGCGGTGGCGCTCGCCTCGATGCTCTCCCTGATGGTCGGCGCCGTCACGATCCTGGCCGGGGTGTGCCGGCTGGGCTTCATCGCCGACCTCATCTCCAAACCCACCATGATCGGCTACATGAACGGGCTGGCGCTGACGATCCTGATCGGGCAGCTGCCGAAGCTGTTCGGCTTCAAGACGGACGCCGACGGACTCATCGCCGAGATGCGCGCCTTCGTCCGGGGGCTGGCCGACGGCAAGGCGGTGGGGGCCTCGGTGGCGGTCGGGGTGACGGGGATCGTGCTGATCCTGGTGCTGCAGCGCTGGCTGCCCAAGGTGCCCGCGGTCCTGGTCATGGTGGTGCTCGCGATCGCCGCGACCTCGGCCTTCGACCTGGGCGGTCACGGGGTGAGCCTGGTCGGTGAACTCCCTCAAGGATTCCCGCCGTTGAGCCTGCCCCACGTCCGCTGGGGCGACCTCGGCCCGCTGTGCGCCGGAGCACTCGGCATCGCCCTGGTGTCCCTCGCCGACACCATCTCCAACGCCTCCGCGTTCGCCTCCCGCACCGGCCAGGAGGTGCGCGGCAACGAGGAGATGACGGCAATCGGAGCGGCCAACGTGGCGGCCGGGCTGTTCCAGGGGTTTCCCGTGAGCACCAGCGGCTCACGGACGGCGGTGGCCGAACGGGCGGGCGCCAAGAGCCAGTTGACGGGAATCGTCGGCGCGGTCCTGATCGTGCTGATGCTCGTTGTGCTGCCCGGGCTCTTCCGCAATCTGCCGCAGCCGGCTCTCGCGGCCGTCGTCATCACGGCCTCGCTCTCGCTGGCCGACATCGCGGGCGCGGGACGACTGTGGCATCAGCGCAAGGCGGAGTTCCTGCTGTGCGTGGCGGCCTTCCTCGGAGTGGCGCTGCTCGGCGTGCTGCCGGGCATCGGGGTCGCCGTCGGCCTGTCGATCCTGAACGTCTTCCGGCGGGCCTGGTGGCCGTACAACACCGTGCTGGGCCGGGTGCCGGGGCTGCCCGGCTATCACGACGTCCGCTCCTACCCCGAGGCCGAGCAGCTGCCGGGGCTGGTGATCCACCGCTTCGACGGGCCGCTGTTCTTCGCCAACGCCAAGTCCTTCCGCACCCACATCATGCGGCTGACCCACTGCGAGCCGCCCCCCGTGTGGGTGCTGCTGGCGGCCGAGCCCGTGACAGACGTGGACACCACGGCGGCCGACGAGCTGGAGGAGCTCGACGAGGCGCTCAACGAGCGGGGTATGAGCCTGGTGTTCGCCGAGCTGAAGGACCCGGTGCGGCGCAAGATCGAGCGCTATGAACTGACCCGCACCATCGATCCGGCCCACTTCTTCCCGACGCTGGAGGCCGCCGTCGCCGCGTACCGCGCGCAGACCGGCGCGCGGTGGACACGGGCCGGGGACGGGCGGTCCGCGGCGGAGGCCGCCTTGGAGAAACCGCCGAGCGGTTAGGGCCTGTCCGGCGGATCGGCTCGGCGTCCCGGGCCCGGCCCTTGTCCGCAGCGTGACGCGCGGCCCCGGCGCCCGGCAGCGGGGTGTCATCGCCTACGGTGCGTTCTGTGTCGACGACGAGGAGAGGGCGATGACGCACAAGGCGTTGATCACGGGGATCGGCGGCAGGGAACCGAAGATCGACGGGGAGGCCTTCGTGGCGCCCACGGCGTCCGTGATCGGGGACGTGACGCTGGAGGCCGGAGCGAGCGTCTGGTACGGGGCGGTGCTGCGGGGGGATGTCGAGCGCATCTCTGTCGGGGCTCAGGCCAATATCCAGGACAACTGCACGCTCCATGCCGACCCGGGGTTTCCGGTCAGCATCGGTGAGCGGGTGTCCGTGGGGCACAACGCGGTGGTGCACGGCGCGACCGTCGGGGACGACTGTCTGATCGGCATGGGGGCGACCGTGCTGAACGGGGCGGTGATCGGGGCCGGGTCGCTGGTGGCCGCGCAGGCGCTGGTGCCTCAGGGGATGCAGGTGCCGCCGGGGTCGTTGGTTGCGGGGGTGCCGGCGAAGGTGAGGCGGGAGCTGAGTGCGGAGGAGCGTGAGGGGGTCACGCTGAACGGCACCTTGTACGCGGAGCTCGCGAAGTCGCACGGGGAGATCCATCAGGCATAGTGCGGCCCGGTGGGGGCTGGTCGCGCCGGCGCTTCAGTCCCCGGCGGGTACGGGTTCCGGCTCCTGATGCGCCGCCTGCGCCTTCTTGGCCTTGCGCCTGATGACCAGCATCGACGTGAGACCGATGAGCACCGCGACCACCAGCCCCAGATACGAGAACCTCTTCAGCCAGTCCTCGGCGACCACGCCCACGTAGTAGATGACCGCCGTCGTGCCACCCGCCCAGCAGATGCCGCCGAGGACGTTGGCGGTCAGGAACTTCCAGTACGGCATGTGGAGGACGCCCGCGAGGGGTCCGGCGAAGATGCGCAGGAGGGCGATGAAGCGGCCGAAGAAGACGGCCCACATGCCCCACTTCTCGAAGGACTTCTCGGCGGTGGCGACATGGCCCTCGCTGAAGTGTCTGGGGAACTTCCTGCCGAGCCAGGCGAGCAGTGGGCGTCCGCCCTTGCGGCCGATGGCATAGCCGATGGAGTCACCGACGACGGCTCCGGCGGTCGCGCACGCGCCGAGCACGATCGGGTTGATGGCGGAGTGCTGGGAGGAGAGCAGGGCGGCCGAGACCAGGACGATCTCGCCCGGCAGCGGGATGCCCAGGCTCTCCAGACCGATGACCAGCGCCACCACGGCGTAGACGGCTGCCGCGGGCACCGTGTCGAGCCACTCCTGGACGTGCAACGCCGGTTCCTCCCGATTCGTAACCCTTTGGTGCAGTGTTCCCGGCGTGCGCCGCACGGGGGCGCACGCCGGGAAGCCTACCGGGTCACCCTGCCGAGGCGCCGTCCCACAGATCGCACTGGTGCTCCTGATGGACAGCGGTGCTCAGGGTGTTTCCGCCCTTGGACGCGGTCTTCAGGGAGAGGACCAGGCCCGGACCGGCGGGCATCGGGGGCTGTCCCGCGGCCCGCGGGACACCGTCCCGTACGAAGGATCCCCAGTACTGGACCATCTGCCGCGACAGGACCTTCTGCTCGGCGTTCAGCGGGCTGTCCAGTCCGAAGTGCTTGAAGAGGTACTGGACCTCGTTGACGTGCGTCGCGCCGAAGTCGAAGTCCGTGTGCAGGTTGCGCAGGGAGGCGAAGGGCGGGGAGGTGCGGTCGGCGAACTCGTACGAGTAGACCGGTCCGCGGGTGGCGAGCAGCCCGTCGAGCCGCAGCGCCGGGCAGCTGAACAGGACGTCGCCCAGTGCGGTGGCGTAGGCGATGGTCGGCGTCGGGTAGGCCGACAGCGGATAGCGCGTCAGTGCCTGCTCGCCGAAGTCGTTCCGCATGACCTGCGGGTACTGCTCGGCGGTGAGCGGTGTGCCGTTCAGGTCGAAGCTGGAGAACGCGAACAGCCGGCCCTCGTCCTTGTTCGCCCCGTTGAACACGGGCACCCTGGCCGCGGTCCCCTTCGCGACGGCACGTTCGGGCTGTACGGGCAGGAAGGCACCCCCGACCACCGGGTTCCAGTCGAAGCCGCCCTGGGCCTCCAGTACCTCGCGGGCGGACTTGCCGCGCAGACAGGCCACGGTGGTGCAGCCGAGCTTCTTGGCGAAGTCGGCCCCCTGCGCCGCCGCGTCCTGATGCGTACGGGCGCTGCAGTCGTCGTAGGCGCCGCTCTCGATGATCGCGCCGCGGAACAGGCCCCTGGCCGCCGGTGAGGCCAGCTGGGTGCAGACCGAGCGGCCGCCCGCCGACTCGCCCGCGATGGTCACATGGCCCGGATCACCGCCGAAGCGGCCGATGTTGGCCCGCACCCAGCGCAGCGCGGCCTGCTGGTCGAGCATGCCGAAGTTGCCCGAGACCCCGTCGCGTGTCTCGCCGTCGAGACCCGGCGTGGCGAGGAAACCCATCGCGCCGAGGCGGTAGTTGACGGTCACGACGACCGTCCCGGTCTGCCGGGCGAAGGTGTCGGGGACGACGTCCTGGCCGGCGCCGGCGGTCAGTCCGCCGCCGTGGAACCAGACCAGGACCGACCGTCCCGCGGAGCCTTCGGGGACGTACACATTGAGGTCGAGACAGTCCTCGGTGTACGAGGGCTTGTCGTAGCCGGGGTCCCAACTGGAGTTCTGCACGCACTTGTTGCCGAAGTCCTGTGCGGAACGCACCCCTTTCCAGGGCCGTACGGCATGCGGCTCTCGCCAGCGGAGCACGCCGACCGGCGGCTCGGCGTACGGGATGCCGAGGAACTGCCGTCCTTCGGCGGTGGTTTCGCCGCGCACCAGCCCCGCGTCCGTGCGGACGACCGGGTCGCCTGCGGACGGTGCGGCCTGCGCTGCCGGGACGGGTGCGACGAGGGCCGCCGCGAGGGCCGTCAGGCCGATGACGATGCGCCGTATCACGTGCCCACCTCCACGTTCGTACGCAACCGGAGATCACGCGAGGACGCCCCGACCCACACGGTGCGCCGGCCGGTCCCGAGCACCCAATCGTGACGCTTCGGGTCCCATGAGGACAATGTGCGCGCGGTGACTTCCACGGCGATCCGCCGCCGCTCCCCCGCCCGCAGGTTCAGCCGCCGGTAGCCGCCCAACGCCCGTACCGCCTGGTCGAGTCGGAGGTCCGGCGAGGGCCCGACGTACACCTGCGGCACGGCGACGCCGTCGCGCCGGCCGGTGTTGCGGACGGTGAAGGACACCTCGATGCCGTCTCGTGTCCGGCGGGCCCGCAGGTCCTCGTACGAGAAGGAGGTGTACGACAGTCCGTGCCCGAAGGGGAACAGCGGCCGCACCCCTTCGGCGTCGTACCAGCGGTAGCCGGCGTGGATGCCTTCGGAGTACTCCTCCGTGCCGTCCACGCCCGGGTAGCGGCGGGGGTCGCCGGCGACCGGATGGTGGTCGTCGTCGACGGGGAAGGACTGGGTGAGGCGGCCGCCGGGGTCGCACTCGCCGTACAGGACGGCGGCGGTGGCGGCCGCGCCCTCCTGGCCCGGGTAGTACATCTGGAGCACGGCGCCGGTGCGCCGCAGCCAGGGCATCGAGGTCGCGGACGAGGTGTTGAGGACGACCGTGGTGCGCGGGTTGGCCGCGGTGACGGCCTCGATCAGCCGCTGTTGGTGGCCGGGCAGCGCGATCGTGGTGCGGTCCTGGCCCTCGGTGGCGTCCTCGTAGGCGAAGAGGACCACGTCGCGGGCGGCGCGGGCGGCTCTGACCGCCTCGGCGACGTCCTGGGCGCGGGTGGCGCCGGTGCTGTGCCGCAGCCGGAACAGCAGACCGCCGGCTCCTCCCTGCGCGGTGATCTTCAGCGTGTGGGGGCCCTTGGTGAGGGTGAGGGTCTTGCGGCGCACGGACAGACCGTCGGGGGCGGCCGAGACCAGGCCGCCCGTGAAGAACTCGCCGTACCCGGAGGCCTGCGGGAACAGTTCGGTGCCGTCGAGGAGGACCTTGGGGCGGGCCGTGGGCGCGGACGAGAAGTGCAGGACGAAGGTCCACTCGTCGGCCTCGGGGACGGTGAGCGTCCCGTCGTACGTCCACACCTTGCCCGCGTCGACCCCCTGCCCCTCGCTGTCGAAGGCGGGGCTCAGCGCGGATGCCGGGACCGCCTTGCCGAACAGATCCTCACCGAGGGAGTAAGTGACCTTCCCCGCACGGGACTTGATGGCGTCCAGCGGGCTTTCGGCGTGGTCCGGCACGACGTGTGCGCTGCCGCCGCCGCTGACGAAGGGCAGGGTGCCGGTCGGGCCGATCACCGCGACGGTGCCGCCGCGGGGCAGGGGCAGCGTCCGGTGCTCGTTGCGCAGGAGGGTCGCGCCGGCCTTGGCGACCTCCAGGGCCACGGCGGCGCCGGCCGGTGCGTCGCGGTCCGGGCGCGGTGGTGCGGTGCCGTCGAGGAGGCCGAAGCGGTCCATGACGGTGAGGATGCGGCGTACGGAACGGTCGACGAGGCGCTCGGGCACGCTGCCGCTCTGCACGGCCGACCTGAGCGCCGCACCGAAGTGGGTGCCGTCGGGCATCTCCATGTCGAGGCCGGCGGTGATCGCGGCGACGGTGCTGTGCGCGGCGAACCAGTCGGTCATCACCCAGCCGTCGAAGCCCCAGCGGTCGCGCAGGATGTCCGTGAGCAGGGTCTTGCTCTCGCAGGAGAACGTGCCGTTGACCTTGTTGTAGGCGCCCATCACCGCGCCGACGCCGGCGCCCACGGCCGCCTCGAAGCCGCGCATTTCGATCTCGTGCATGGTCTGCTCGTCGACGCGCACGTCGATCGACATGCGGTCCTTCTCCTGGTTGTTCAGCGCGTAGTGCTTGACGGTGGCGATGAGGCCCTCGCCCTGGATGCCCCCGATCTCGGCGGCGACCATGCCGGAGGCGAGCAGCGGGTCCTCGCTGAAGGTCTCGAAGTTGCGGCCCGCGTACGGGGTGCGGATGAGGTTGACCATCGGGGAGAGCAGGACGTCCTGGCCGAGGGCGCGACCCTCGCGTCCGATGACCTGTCCGTAGCGGCGGGCCAGGTCCGGGTCGAAGGCGGAGGCCAGCAGGACGGGGGCGGGCAGGGCGGTGGCGTGCCGGGTGACGCGGACTCCGGCGGGGCCGTCGGCGAGACGGAGCGAGGGGATGCCGAGGCGCTCGACGGCGGGAACGTAGCCCGCCTGGCCGAGTGACTTCGCGTCGGTGGCGCCGTGCAGGAGAGAGAGCTTCTCGTCGAGGGTGAGCTTGCCGATCAGGCCTTCGACGCGGGAGCCGGCCCCCGCCTCGGGTCTGTCCAGGGCGAGCGCGGGGGGCGTGAGACCGCTGGTGGCCGCCGCGGCGACGGCGATCGCGCCGCCCAGCAGACGCAGTGCGGATCTCCGCGAGACAGTGTCGGTCATGGGCCGTCACTCCTTCGGTGTGCGGGCACGACGATGTGAACCGCAGGCACGCCCCGGCGGCCAGGACTGCGTTCGGCATCTGAACGCAGTCTGCTTCAGGACCGACCTGACACCCCGTTAGGGCACCGTGGGCGCGGCGGGAAAACTATGACCGTTGGTGACTCGTGTCAATGAAACGAACAAGAAACACTCCGACGCCGACAAGAAACGAAGCTGGGGCCGCCCCGGCGGGCGGCCCCAGAGGGGTGTGTTTCCGTGTAGGTGCCTTGATCAGTTCAGGACGGTCCTGAGATTCTCCGCGCTGCCCGCGACGGAGGCGACCACGCCCCGCACGTCGGCCGGGAGCGTACGCACCAGGTCCAGGGGCGCCGGCCGCCGGGACGGTTCGGTTTCGTTGTCGACCCGGGCGAACCGCTCCTCGTACTGCCCGTCGTAGGGCTCGCTCCCCGTCTTCCGCTCCGGGGCCCGGGAGCCGGGCAGCTTCGGTGTGCCCTCGGGCGAGTCCTGGTCCGCGGGGAGACCGCTGTCCTGCGATCCGCCCGGCTTCTTCGTGCGGCCGGTGCCGTCGAGGCCGACTTCAAGCGTCCACCGCTGCCCGCCGGAACCGTCCCGTGCGGTGACGACGACCTCAGCGCGTCTGCCAGGGGCCACGAGCAGTCCCTTTCCGCCGCGCAGCAGGAGCTCCCCGCGCACCGTGAGGTCGTAGCGCACCTCGCCCGCGTGCGCCACGCAGTCGGCCAGGGTCACCGAGTTCTTCTCGACATCGGAGTCGAGGCACAGGGTGGGGTCGGCCGCGCTGCGCAGCAGACCGTCGTCCTGGTACGACCACTGCTGCGACCCGGCGGCGGAGCAGGCCGCCAGTACGGCCACGGCACCCGGTCTGGAGCGGCCGCCCCGGACGTCCAGGCAGAGTCCGGCCTTCGGGTTGCGGAGCTGACCGCGGCCGACCTCGACGGGCCGCCCCGCGGAGGCGGGCGAGGGGGAGCCGGCCGACGTGGTGTCCGCCGCGGGAGGCGAGGGGTGCAGGGTGCTGCTGCTGGGCGCACCCCAGGTTGCACCGGAGTCGCGGACAGCGTTGTCGTCGGACCAGCCCTTGCTGACGAGAACCGTGGCGAGCAGGGCGAGTGTCGTCAGACCGACCCCCACGAGGACGGCCTTGGTGTGCTTGCGCTGCGCGTCGGGCCGGTGCCGCCCGCCGCCGGGACGCGCCCCGCCGCGCCCGGGCGTGAACGCCGCGTCTCCGCCGCGGCCGGGGCGGGAGTCGAGATAGCGCCGGGCACCCCAGCCGAGCACGGTCTCCGCGAGCAGCACCTCCAGGCCGTCCTCGAAATGACTGAGCTGTTCGGCGGCGTGACGGCAGTACCGGCACTCCGTCAGATGCCGCTGGACATCAGGGAGCAGAGCACCGCCGCGGCGTATCGGGACGTCGAGGAGGCGGTTGTAGAAGCGGCATTCCTTGCCGGGCGCGAGTTCCCGGTGGGCGCGCACACAGCCCACCCGGAATTGCTCGCGCGCCTGCTCCAGTGCGGCCGACGCGGTGGGCGCATCCACCCCCAACAGACCAGCCGGTACGGTTATGGGTTCGGCTTCGACCTCCGAGTGCCACAGCAGGCATTGCGAGGCTCCCGAAAGGGCCCGGAATGCCCGCTCGGCGATGTGCCGCCTTTCGGGCGTCGCGGAGCGTGCGGCGCGCAGTCCGCGCCCGCCGGTCGGTTTGCGGAGTTCCGGCAGGAGAGCGGAAATGCCGTCGTCCGCGGCCCACTCCCTGACAGTGTCCCGTACGGCAGTGAGGAGCTGCGGTCGCAGGGCGCCGCCGCCCGGCCGGCCCAGTACCCGGTGGAAGGCGGCGGCCGCGGCCATGGATGCCGGGCTTTCCCCGGAGGCAAGGCATATGACTGCGTAGTCGTAGGTGGCCCGCCAGTGCCGGGCCAGCAAAAGCGCGCCCGCACGGGCACCCGCGGCATCCGGACCCAGCTGTGCGATGAGGTTGCGATCGGACTCGGCGGGCCCCGATCCGGGACGGGGCGGGTACGGCGGTCGTGGGGGGTAGGGGGATTGCACTGAACCATTTCCTTCCAAGCCGCAGGACGGTGAGCGGATTTCGCGTCCATCGGAAAGCAGGTGCCTGTTTGGTGCATACCTATGCCGGGTCGGGTTCTGGGACCGCCACAAGGCCGTTCACTTTCGCACAATTGACAGACAGTAAACAAGGAGTTCGAGTGACGAAAGTTCAAAACGCGGCAACTTCAAATAAGTTACCGGCGGTATCCGCACCTGTATTCGAAATAACCGTATGGCCGCAGTGGAGTTGTGTGCACCCCCCGGGCGCCTGGCACACGAAACCTCCACGCCGGGCGGACCCACAGCGGGATCCCAAGTTCCTCTCGGCGGGCTCTCATCCGCGTGCGTCAGCATGAGCCGCATGATCGTCCCCCACACCCCTGCCCCCCGTGCGGTCACCAAGGCCGTGATCCCCGCCGCCGGCCTCGGCACGCGTTTCCTGCCAGCGACCAAGGCGACCCCGAAGGAGATGCTGCCGGTCGTCGACAAGCCGGCCATCCAGTACGTCGTAGAGGAGGCCGCCGCGGCCGGGCTCGACGACGTCCTCATGGTCACCGGACGCCACAAACGCGCCATCGAGGACCACTTCGACAACGCCCTCGAACTGGAACAGGCGCTCGCCGCCAAGGGCGACACGGTACGTCTGGACGCCGTGCGCGATCCCGCCCGTCTGGCCAACATCCACCACATCCGCCAGGGCGAGCCGCTCGGCCTCGGCCATGCCGTCCTGTGCGCGCGCCGGCACGTCGGCGACCAGCCCTTCGCCGTCCTGCTCGGCGACGACCTGATCGACCCCCGCGAAGCCCTCCTCAGCCGCATGCTCGACGTGCGAGGCAGGCACGCGGGCAGCGTCATCGCCCTCATGGAGGTCCCGCCGGAGCAGATCCACCTCTACGGCTGCGCAGCGGCCCAGGCAACCGGCGAGGACGGCGTGGTCCGCGTCACGGGCCTGGTCGAGAAGCCGTCCCGCGAGGACGCACCCAGCGGTTACGCGGTCATCGGCCGCTATGTCCTCGACCCGGCCGTCTTCGACACCCTTGAGCGCACCCCGCCCGGTCGCGGCGGCGAGATCCAGCTCACCGACGCCCTGCACGAACTGGCCGCGGACGGCACGGTGCACGGCGTCGTCTTCGACGGCCTGCGCTACGACACCGGCGACAAGGGCGACTACCTGCGCACCGTGGTCCGCCTCGCCTGCGACCGCGACGACCTCGGCCCCGAATTCACCGCCTGGCTCAAGGAGTTCGTCGCCGCGCTGGAAGAAGGCACCGGCCCCGGACGCCGGCCGCTGGCGGCCTGAGAGCGCCAGGGTCTCGCCGCGGGGCCACCGAACCGCAAGCACGCCGGGCCCGGGGGCGACACCCCCCGGGCCCGGCGTGCAGGCGGTGCTCAGCCGTTGGGACGCAGCGTCCACACGACGGTCATCTCGCCGGTGACGGCACCGTCGGCGCGCCGGATCTCGATCGACACCGGGAACTCGGGCCGCTCACCGGCATCCAGCTCCGCCACGACATCGGCCACCGGGCGGCCGAGGGTCGCGGTGGCGGTGACGGCTCCCATCGCCAGCTTCTTGTACGCGATCTCGGCGCTCACCGCGAGCGGCACCGCTCGCGCGAGCTGATCCCCGAAGGCGGCCAGCACGATCGATCCGCTCGCGGTCTCACCGAGGGTGAACATCGCGCCGGCGTGCGGCCCGCCGACGTGGTTGTGGTACTCGCTCTGGTCCGGCAGGGCCACCACGGCCTTCTCGGGCGTGGTCTCCAGGAACTGGAGGTTCAGGGTCCGGGCCATCGGCACCGTCGCGGCGAGCATCTCGCCGATCGACATCTGGTCTGCGCTCATGACGGACACGTTACCCACGAGTAGCCTTTGCTGGCCAGAGGCTGTCTCGACGACCCCGGGATGCCTGCCGGACGCGCCAGGACCCGCGGCGACGGGTCCGCCGGCAGCCCCGGACGGTTCAGCCGATACCGAACGCCCCGTCGGGAGGCTCGGGCGACGGCACGGCGTCCTCGTCCCGCACCGGGCGCGCACCGGCGATGAAGGCGCGGATCCCGGGCCCGTACTCGACCCGTGCCGGAAAGGCGTCGGCCGCCGTGAGCCGGGCCAGGGCGGCCGTGTCGACGGGGTGGTGCGCGGCGACGAGTACGGCGTTGCCGAAGCGGCGGCCGCGCAGGACGGCAGGTTCGGCGATCAGCGCCAGCTCCTCGAACTCCGTGGCGAAGGTGGCGAGTTGGGAACGGAGAAAGGCGAAGGGCGCCGCGTCGGCGAGGTTGGCCAGGTAGACGCCCCCGTCGCGCAGCACCCGGGCGGCCTCACGGGCATAGGCGACGGAGGTGAGGTGTGCCGGCACGCGGGAGCCGCCGAAGACATCGGCGATGAGCACGTCCGCCGAGTCGGAGGGGGCCGCTTCCAGCCAGCTGCGGGCGTCGGCGGTGTGCAGGGTGACGGACGAGCCGTCCGGGAGCGGCAGATGCTCCAGGACCAGCTCCAGCAGGGCACGGTCCGTCTCCACGACGTCCTGTCGCGAGCCGGGCCGGGTGGCGGCCAGGTACCGGGGCAGGGTGAGCGCGCCCCCGCCGAGGTGCAGCACGTCCAGCGGACTGCCCGGTTCCGCAAGGGTGTCCAGGACGTGCCCGAGCCGTCGTGCGTACTCGAACTCCAGGTGGTCCGGCTCGTCCAGGTCCACGTACGACTGCGGCGCCCCGTCGACCGTCAGCAGCCAGGCCCGTTTCCGGTCGACGTCGGGCATCAGCTTGGCGGTGCCGTGATCGACGTCTCGGGTCACGGGTATCGGCTCGTCCACGGGTCCATTGTCCCCGGTACCGGGACGCGCCGGTGCGCGGACGCCCTGAAGGGGCGCGGGGCCGCATCGATGTGCGGCCCCGCCGCGGGGGCGCGACCAGCCACAACCGGCCGGCAGCTCCCCACCCCTCTCAGCGCCTACGGTCCGACGTCCGCACAGCCGTCAGCCGACACGGGTCACCGTGCCCGCGCCGACCGTGCGGCCGCCCTCGCGGATCGCGAAGCCGAGCCCCGGCTCCAGCGGCACGTCACGCCCCAGCTCGACCGTCATGGTCACGGTGTCGCCGGGCCGGGCGAGGGCCGTCCCGCCGAGGTCGACGTCGCCGACCACGTCCGCGGTGCGGATGTAGAACTGCGGTCGGTAGCCGCTCGACACCGGGGTCGAACGTCCGCCCTCGCGCGTCGACAGGACGTACACACGCGCGGAGAAGCGGCGGCTCGGCGCCACGCTGCCGGGCGCCGCCACGACGTGTCCGCGCCGGACCGCGTCCCGCGGGACCCCGCGCAGCAGCAGCGCCACGTTGTCGCCGGCCTGCGCCTCCTCCATGGGCTTGCCGAAGGTCTCCAGGCCGGTGACCACGGTCTCCAGCCCGGCGCCGAGCACTTCGACCCGGTCGCCCACGCGGACGACGCCGCGCTCGACCGCGCCCGTCACCACCGTTCCCCGGCCGGTGATCGTGAGCACGTTCTCGACGGGCATCAGGAACGGCGCGTCCAGGTACCGCTCGGGCATGGGCACATAGGTGTCCACGGCGTCGAGCAGCGCCTCGATGGACGCCGTCCACCGCGGGTCGCCCTCCAGGGCCTTCAGCCCGGAGACGCGTACGACGGGTACGGCGTCGCCGCCGTAGCCCTGCGCGGTGAGCAGTTCGCGGACCTCCAGCTCGACGAGGTCCGTGAGCTCCTCGTCGCCCGCGTCGGCCTTGTTCAGGGCGACGACGATGTGGTCGACGCCCACCTGCCGGGCGAGCAGGACGTGTTCGGCTGTCTGCGGCATGATCCCGTCGAGCGCGGAGACGACGAGGATCGCCCCGTCGAGCTGCGCGGCGCCGGTGACCATGTTCTTGACGTAGTCGGCGTGGCCCGGCATGTCCACGTGCGCGTAGTGGCGGGTGTCGGTCTCGTACTCGACGTGCGCGATGTTGATGGTGATGCCGCGGGCGGCCTCCTCCGGGGCTCGGTCGATGCGGTCGAACGGCACGAAGGTGCCGGTGCCGCGCTCGGCCAGCACCTTGGTGATGGCGGCGGTCAGGGTGGTCTTGCCGTGGTCGACGTGGCCCATGGTGCCGATGTTGAGATGCGGTTTGGTGCGCACGTATGCCGTCTTGGGCATGGCGATACCTCGAAGCCTCTGCGTAGGAGAGATGGGGACCCCAAGGAACTCGCCGACCCTCCCCCTGCGGGGTCCGCCGGACGATCCGGAGAGGGTCAGCTTCGGGCGCCGTCGACTGCGGCGACGAGAGTGGGAACGGCAGCCTTCGGGGCATCCGCGACCGCGGATGCTGCGAGGTGGAAGGCGTACCGGAACATGACGCCGATCATTGCCGACGCTCCGCCCGGCGTCGAATGGTTTTTCAGGTCGCGGGAGTTCACGCGCCGGTCCGGTTCAGGGCCCGATGTTCTTCAGTGCCTCCCGGACCGACAGCGGCGCGAACCGGCCGCGCTCCCGGGCCAGGAAGGCCCGTACGGCTTGCGGGTCGGTCTTGGCGTACTCGCGCAGGCACCAGCCGATGGCCTTGCGGATGAAGAAGTCCGGGTGCCCGGACTGACGCACGCAGTAGGCGAAGAGCCGTTCGGCGTCGGTGTGTTCCTTGTAGCGCAGCTGGTGGAGCAGGGCGGCGCGGGCGACCCACAGGTCGTCGTCCGCGATCCAGGCGTCCATGTCCGCCGTGAGCCGCGGGTCGGCCGCGACCAGCGCACCCACGACATGGGCGGCGAGCGCGTCGACGGTGTCCCACCAGGGGACCGTGGTGACGAGGTACCGGGCGACCGGCAGGAAGCCGGAGGTGCACACGCGCGCGTGGCGGCGCAGATGGTCGACGGCGAAGTAGTGGTACTCGCGCTCGGGCAACTGCCAGCAGCGCAGGGCGATCGCCGTGCAGTCTCCCTCGTCGGGGTGCGGAAGGTCCGCGACGACGGTACGGGACAGAGCCCGGCGCACCGGCGTGGTGAGGCCCAGGAAGGGGGCCACGTCCTTCATGTACGCACGCATGGATCCGGCGCGCTCCGGGTCGGCCGCGGCGGCGTATGTGACGGTGAGCCGATCCAGCACCGTGTCGGCGAGTGTGCTGAAGGGCACGTCCAGAATGTCCGCACCTGTGACGCTCATGAGACGAACCATACGGCCATCACATATATCAATCCGTTACTGTCACGGAATGCTCGATGCCACCACCCGCTCTGGGGGCACCGCCACGGCCTCTCCCCGGGCCGCCGCCACGGAGCTCGCCGTAGCCGTACCCGTACCACCGCCGAGCCTCGGCGCGCGCTGCACGCGCGTGCTGCTCTCGCCGTGGTCGCGGCTGTCGCTGCTCGTCGTCCTGCTCGCGAGTGCCGCCGGTGCCGTGCTGCTCTTCCAGCCGCAGCGGATGCTGGCGCACGGCTGGCCGCCGCAGCTCGGCGGGGCCGCGGCGGCCATGGTGTTCGCGGCGGCGTACGGGCTGTGCACCGTGGCGTTCGTGCCGCGGCCGCTCCTGAACCTCGGGGCGGGCGCGCTCTTCGGCTCCCAACTGGGGACCGGGACGGCCCTCGTGGGTACGGTGCTCGGCGCCGGGGTCGCCTTCGGACTGGGCCGGCTGCTGGGGCAGGACGCGCTGCGCCCGCTGCTGCGGGGCCGGCTGCTGAAGGCGGCGGACGGGCAGCTCAGCCGGCACGGGTTCCGCTCGATGATGGCGGCCCGGCTGTTCCCGGGGGTGCCGTTCTGGGCCGCGAACTACTGCGCCGCCGTCTCCCGCATGGGCTGGGTGCCGTTCGTGCTCGCGACGGCGCTCGGCTCGGTGCCGAACACGGCCGCGTACGCCGTCGCCGGCGCCCGCGCCTCCGCACCGACGTCCCCCGCCTTCCTGATCGCCATGGCCTGTATCGCCGTACCGGCTCTGGTGGGAGCGGTGGTGGCCTGGCGCAAGCGGCACCAGCTGCGCGGACGCTGACGGCCGGCTACACGCCTTCCAGGATCATCGCGTTGGCCAGTCCGCCCGCCTCGCACATGGTCTGCAGGGCGTAGCGTGCGCCACGCGCGCGCATGGCGTGCACGAGGGTGGTCGTCAGACGGGTGCCGCTGGCCCCGAGCGGGTGGCCGATCGCGATCGCGCCGCCGTGCACGTTGACCTTGGCGAGGTCGGCGCCGGTCTCCTGCTGCCAGGCCAGGACGACGCTGGAGAACGCCTCGTTGACCTCGAACAGGTCGATGTCGTCGAGGGTCAGGCCGGCCCTGCGCAGCACCTTCTCGGTCGCCGGTATGACGCCCGTGAGCATCAGCAGCGGGTCGGAGCCGGTGACGGCGAAGCTGTGCAGCCGGGCGAGCGGGCGCAGGCCGAGGCGGGCCGCGGTCTCGCTGGAGGTGATCAGCACGGCGGAGGCGCCGTCGTTGACGGGGCTGGCGTTGCCCGCGGTGACGTTCCACTCGATCTGCGGGAAGCGCTCGGCGAAGACCGGGTCGTGGTAGGCGGGCTTGAGGCCGGCGAGGATCTCGGTGGTGCTGGACGGGCGTACGCACTCGTCGCGCATGACGCCCTCCAGGGGCGCGACCTCGGTGTCGAAGAGCCCGTTGGCCCAGGACTCGGCGGCCTTGCGGTGCGAGGAGACCGCGAAGGCGTCCATCTGGTCGCGGGTGATCGACCACTTGGCGGCGATCAGCTCGGCGCTGATGCCCTGCGGGACCAGGCCCTCCGGGTAGCGCTCGGCGACGCCGGGGCCGAAGGGGTCCTTGCCGGGCGGCACGTTCGACCACATCGGCACCCGGCTCATCGACTCCACGCCACAGGCGACGACGAGGTCGTAGGCGCCCGAGATGACGCCCTGCGCAGCGAAGTGCACGGCCTGCTGGGAGGAGCCGCACTGGCGGTCCACCGTGGTCGCGGGGACGGTCTCGGGGAAACCCGCCGACAGCAGCGCGTAGCGGGTGGTGTTCATGGCCTGCTCGCCGACCTGGTCGACGGTGCCGCCGATGACGTCGTCGATCAGTGCCGGGTCGACCCCGGAGCGTTCGACGAGGGTGCGCAGGGTGTGGGCGAGGAGTTCGACGGGGTGGACGTGCGCGAGGGAGCCGCCCGGCTTGCCCTTGCCGATCGGGGTGCGTACGGCTTCGACGATGACTGCGTCACGCATGTGCGTGCCTCCACGGCAGGTTGGCGGAACTACCAGCGAGTAGGAAATCCAAACTCACCATAACTCCGAGGGTTGGAAAAACAAACCCTCCCCTAGACTGGGCGTCATGGCCGCCACCAAGGACCCGCGCCCCTGTTCCATCGCCGACGCCCTGGCGCTCGTGGGCGAGAAGTACTCCCTGCTCGTCCTGCGGGAGGTGTGCCTGGGCAACGGGCGCTTCGACCAGCTGGTACGCAACATCGGCGCCCCGCGCGACGTGCTGGCCGCCCGCCTGCGGCGCCTGGTGGACGCCGGGATCCTGACGAAGCGCGCCTACAGCGAGCGGCCGCAGCGCTTCGAGTACCGGCCCACCCGGGCGGGGCTCGAACTGGAGCCGGTCCTGATGACCCTCAAGGAGTGGGGCGACCGCCACCTCCGGGGCGGGGTCGACCTCCCCATGGTGGTCGAGCACATCTGCGGCAACGAACTGGTCCCGGTCGTCACCTGCCGGGCCTGCGGCGATCCGGTGCACCACGAGGACCTCACCGCCCACCCGCAGGCGGAGGGGTGGACGGTGGCGGGACCCACGGCGGCCTAGTAGTGTTTCGTTAGGTCTAGGCGTTGGTGCTGATCACGAGCATGTTGGGTGTGTGGACACGCATGAAGTGAACCGATTACGGGCGGCGTTG
>NZ_JBSFHW010000015.1:0-77380 GCF_053597275.1 Streptomyces sp. NPDC001492
AGGATCTCGCGCTGTACCGCGCGGAGATGGCCGCATGGCCCGAGCGGGGCACGCCCTCGTCGTGGCGTGAGTACCACCGGTCGTGGGTGGCGGCCTTCAGAGGCAGCCCGGCCGCCGCCGTGGCCTTCCTGTTGCTGTTCGTGGCGTTCGCGGGGGTGAACTCGCCTTTGGTTTTCCCGCGGTCGATCGATTGGCCGGAGGCACATCGCCGCAGCGCGGTCGACGGCCGACCGGTCGTCTTGTGGCGCTCCGGCTGCACGTACTGTCTGCGACTGCGCCTCCGACTGGGCCTGAGCGCCCGTCAGTTGCACTGGGTGGACATCTGGCGTGACCCGGCCGGCGCGGCGGCGGTGAGGGCGGCCAACGACGGCAACGAGACGGTGCCGACTGTCGTCGTGGCGGGTCGTCCGCACGTCAACCCCGATCCGGACTGGGTGCGCGAACAGCTCTCCCCTTCCGCCTGACCGGGGCAGTGGCCCCATCCGCCAAGCAGCTCAGGGGCGGACGCCGATCACGACATGGGCGTACAGCTCCTCGGACGCCGCCACGCGCACCTGCAACCCGGCGGTGCTGAAGGCGTCGACGGCGGCCGCGGCCTGCCGTTCGCTCGTCTCGACCAGGAGGCAGCCGCCGGGGGCGAGCCAGCGGGGTGCGTCGGTGGCGACCCGGCGCAGGACGTCGAGTCCGTCCGCGCCGCCGTCGAGCGCGACCAGCGGTTCGTGGTCACGGGCCTCCGCGGGCAACAGACCCACCTCGCCGGTGGGCACGTAGGGCACGTTGGCCGCGAGGATGTCGATACGGCCGCACAGTTCCTCCGGCAGCGCCGCGAACAGGTCGCCCTCGTGGACCCGGCCGCCGGCGGCGCCGACATTGCGGCGGGCGCAACGCACCGCGGCCGGGTCGATGTCCGCGGCGTGCAGTTCCACCTGGCCGAGCGCGGTGGCCAGCGCCGCGCCGACGGCGCCCGAGCCGCAGCACAGGTCCACGACGACGGAGGCGTCGGGCGCCTGGGCGAGGGCCTGTTCGACGAGGAACTCGGTACGGCGGCGGGGCACGAACACACCGGGTTCCACGGCGATGCGCAGCCCCCGGAACCCGGCCCAGCCGAGGACGAGTTCGAGAGGCAGTCCGGACACCCGGCGGTCGACCAGGGCGGCCAGCTCCTCCGGCGTGCGTGCGGCGGCCAGGATCAACTCCGCCTCGTCCTCGGCGAAAACGCAGCCCGCGGCGCGCAGCGCGGCGACGGCCGATTCACGGGCGGAGGAGGACAGCGGAGAGGAAGGTGAAGGAGACAAGGGAGGCATGAAAGCCGAGAGCCTTTCGGTGAGTCGAAGGGCGCTCTCGCGGTCGCCTACTGCCGGCGGCCCGCGGCGACTCGAGGCGTGAGCACCCCATCTGACACTGCGGTAATGGGTCCCACCTCCTCGGTCTTCGGTGGCCGGGAGCTTCCACGGCCGGGCGCCCACACTACCGCAACGCGTCAGACGCCGACCGTCTCCTCGACCTCCTCCTCCGCTTCCTCCTCGGCCGTCTCCACGGCCCTGTGTTCCACGGCCCCGCGCACCGGCGCGGCGGCGGTCGCGGGCGTCTCGGCCCGGCCCCGCGCCCGCTCGTGGGCGGCGGCGATCGCCGTGACGGCGAGGCCCAGCAGCAGCCACGCGATGAGCGTCCCCACGTTGCGGGACAGGCCGTCGCTGTGGAAGTACAGGAGGCTGCGGGCGCCCTCGACGAATCCGGCGCCGTTCCAGAAGGCGTGCAGGGTGCCGAAGAAGCCGTTCTGCAGGTCGGGCCGGAACAGACCGCCGGAGCTGGTGAAGTTGAGCATCACGAACAGCACCATCATGGCGAGGGTGGTCCAGCGCCTGAGGAAGGTGTGCAGGCCGACGCCGACGAAGAGGATGCCCGCGGAGTAGAGCCAGGCCATCCCCCACAGGCTCGCGAGGTCGTGGTGGGCGAGATGGAAGACGGGCCCGGCGAGCAGTGCGCCGATAGCGCTGACGACGGCGGAGACGCCCAGTGCCAGCAGGGCACGCAGCCGCATGGGCAGACCGGCACCGGCGGCGCCGAGCGCGGCGACAGACGCGTAGGAGCCGATGCTCAGCGCGATCAACAGGAAGAACAGGCCCTGCCCGGTGGGGTCGTCGTCGACCGGCGCGGCCACGTCTGTGACCTCGAGCGGGGCGCCCTGCCCGGCGGCGATGGGCGTGAAGACCTTCTCGACGGCCGTGGCGTCCATGTCGGAGGCGGCGCTGGCGACCACCAGTTCCGGCGACTTCGCGCCGGGCACGTAAGCGCCCGTGATGTCACGAGAGTCGAGCAGGTCGACGGCCTCGGAGCGGGTGGCGACCGTACGGACGTCGAGCCTTTCCCCCGCCTTGTCCTTGACGGTCTGCGCGAACACCTTCGCCTGCGGGCCGGAGCCGACGACGGCGACGGGCAGGTGATGGGGCTCCGGGGTGACGAACGCCCCCATGTACGCGAGTCCCATGCCGATGCACATCAGCAGCGGGGTGATCAGGTGGGTGATCACATGGCGCAGGGCCGGCGACCTCATCGCTCACAACCTCCAGATGGTTGGCTTATACAACTCTCGCTTCAAGTTGTACTATACAACCAAGTGGGATGGGGTGGTATGCCGTGGTCAACGAGGGAGGTCCGGTGGAAGCAGACGAAGCCGTGGAGACGATCCAGCGCGAGATGACGGCCTTCGCCCGCCGCGCCCGCGCCTCGGCGGGCCGTATGCACCCCGAGCTGTCACTGGTCTCGTACACGCTGCTCGGACATCTGGAGGAGAGCGGCGGCTGCCGGGCCACCGACCTGGCGGCACACTACGCGCTGGACAAGTCCACGGTCAGCCGCCAGGTCGCCGCCCTGGAACAGGCCCGGCTCATCGAGCGGCGCCTGGACCCGGACGACCACCGCGTCCAGGTCCTGCACCTGACCGAGGCCGGGCGCCAGATCCTCGCCCAGGTCACCGACAGCCGCCGGGCGGCCTTCCGGGAGCGGCTTGCGGACTGGCCGGAGGAGGATCTACGGCGGTTCGCGGACTACCTCGTGCGCTACAACGCGTGGACGCCACCCGGCGGCGAGGGCTAGGAGGCCGCCAACTCCCGTCCGTCCGTGAGGGGTTCGGGGGCGCGGGCCGCCAGGAACGCGGTGGTGCGGCGCAGCCGGAAGCCGAGGGACTCGTAGAGGCGGATGGCGTTGGTGTTGCCCGCGCCGGTGTGCAGGAACGGGGTCTCGCCGCGCTCGCGGATGCCGTGGGCCACCGCGAGGATCAGCCGGGTCGCGAGGCCCTCGCCGCGGAAGGCGGGGTCGGTACAGACGGCGCTGATCTCGGTCCAGCCCGGCGGGTGCAGCCGCTCCCCCGCCATCGCTATCAGGGCGCCGTCCCGGCGGATACCGAGGTAGGTGCCGAGCTCGACGGTGCGGGGCAGGAAGGGGCCCGGCCTGGTGCGCTCGACCAGGTCGAGCATCTCGGGCACGTCGGCGGCGCCGAGACGGACGGCCTCGGCGTCCGGTGCGGCGGCGATACCGTCGTCGACGAGCTGCACGCCGTCCACATGGAAGGTGACGTCCCAGCCCGCGGGGAGCTCGCCGCAGTAGCCGGCGAGCGGCACCTCCGCCCCGGGGCCCGCGAGCGCCGCGAGGTCGGCCCAGTCGTCGGGGCCGGGATCGTCGGGCAGCGCAAGCCACGGCGACACGTCGGCCGGGTAGCGCAGCACCCGGCCGCGCCGCTCGGCGAAGTGCGCGTGCGGACCGGTCAGCGAGGCGAGGGCGGGGTTGTCCAGGACGTGGCTCACTTGGCCACCTCGATCACGATCTTGCCACGGGCGTGGCCCTCTTCCACGGCGCGCAGCGCCTCGCCGGCCCGCTCCAGCGGGAAGGTCTGCGTCACCTGGGGGTCCAGGTCGCCGCGCACCACGAGGTCGGCCGCCGCCGCGAGCCGCTGCGAGGTGCGCACCCGGGCGACGCGGGCGCCGCCCAGCTTCTCCACGACCTCGGGCGGGGCCCCGGCCGTGATGAGCCTGGTCCGGTCGGTGAGCAGTGTCGCCGCCTCCTCGAGGACGTCGCCGCCCACCAGGTCGTACACGCCGTCGACACCGCCCGGAACGCGCCCGGTCCAGCCCGGGCCGGAGGCCACGTGCTCGGCCCCGAGCGATGCGACGAACTCCTTCTTGGCCTCGCTCGCGAGCCCCACGACCCGCAGGCCGAGCGCGCGGGCGATCTGCACCGCCGCGACACCGACCCCGCCGCCCGCGCCGGTCACCAGGAGGGTCGCGCCGGCCGGCAGGTCGAGCTGGCGGATTCCGTCGTACGCCGTCACGGCCGCGACGGGCAGGGTGGCGGCGTCGGCGAAGGACAGCGCGTCGGGCTTGTGGGCGATCAGGTCGACCGAGAGCAGCGCGTACTCGGAGTATCCGCCGACGACGGGCCGGCCGAAGACCGCGTCCCCGACGGCGAACCCCTCGACTCCCTCGCCGGCCTCCTCCACGACGCCGGAGACCTCGTTGCCGAAGGAGGCGGGGAAGTCGCGCTCGCCGCTCTCGCCGGGGCGGCGGTAGCCGCTGCGCTGCTTCCAGTCGACGGGGTTCACCCCCGCGGCGCGCACCGCGACCAGCACCTGACCGGGGCCGGGGCTCGGCCGGTCCACGTCGACGAGGGCCTCGGCCTCCGGTCCGCCGTAGCGCGTGAAGACGTACGCCTTGGGCATCTGCTCCCACTCTCCTTCGCTGCCGCCTGGTCACCGGTTGTAGGGGGCACCGGTTCCGGCACCAGTCCGCAAGGACGACCAGGAGCCGGCTATTCCCGGGCCGCCGTAGTCTTCATACGGCCTTAATGATCGAGGCCCGGCCCGGGGCCGGAGCACCCCTCAGGAACCCGTACGGTTGGATGCGTCAGCAATCACTTCCGTCCCGCTGGATCCGTATGAACGTCACCCGAGGCTTCACCGGGCGCGCCCGCGTCGACAATCCGGGCCTGCCGCCCGGCCAGTACGACGCTGGCGACGACTGGCCCGTCCTGTCCGCCGAGGTCACCCCCGAACTGGCGCCCGCCGACTGGACCTTCCGCGTCGACGGCCTGGTGGAACGGCCGCACACCTGGGACTGGGAGCAGGCGCACGCGCTGCCGGCGTCGGCGTACGAGGGCGACATCCACTGCGTGACGAGCTGGTCGAAGTTCGGGGTGCGGTTCGCGGGCGTGTCCCTGGACGCCTTCCTCGACGAGGTGCGCCCGCATACGTCGGCCACCCACGCCGTCGCCTACTCGCACACCGGCTACACCACCAACCTCCCCCTCGCGGACCTGACCGGCGGGCGGGCCTGGATCGCCTGGGAGTACGACGGGCGGCCCCTTGCCCCCGAGCACGGCGGGCCCGCCCGGCTGCTGGTGCCGCACCTGTACTTCTGGAAGAGCGCCAAGTGGATCGCGGGCCTGACACTCCTCGACCACGACGAGCCGGGGTTCTGGGAGCAGAACGGCTACCATGCGCGCGGCAACCCCTGGCAGGAGCAGCGGTACTCCGGTGACTGAGCAACTGACGCAACCGTCCCCTTCCGCCGGGTTCACTCCCCCGACCCGCTTCGCCGTGCCCGGCCGGATCGCCGTGAGCAACCGGGCGGCCTCGGTCTGGCAGACCGCCACGCTCACCGAGATCCGCCGCGAGACCCCGCACGCGGCCACCTTCCGGTTCGCGGTGCCCGACTGGGAGGGGCATCTGCCCGGCCAGCACCTGATGCTGCGGCTGACCGCACCGGACGGCTATGTGGCCCAGCGCCACTATTCGCTCGCGTCCGCGCCCGACGACCCGGGGCACATCGAACTGACCCTGGACCATGTGGAGGGCGGCGAGGTCTCGGGCTGGTTCCACACCGTGGCCGAGCCCGGCGACCAGGTCGAGGTCCGCGGCCCGCTGAGCGGCTTCTTCGCCTGGCCGGGCGACCGGCCCGCACTGCTGCTCGGGGCCGGCTCCGGGGTCGTACCCCTGATGTCGATGGTGCGGCACCACCGGGCGCGCGGGCTGGAAGTGCCGCTGCGGCTGCTGGTGTCCGCGCGCAGTCCCGAGGAGCTCATCTACGCGCGGGAGTTCGGCGCCGAGACGACACCCGTGTTCACGCGCCGCGCACCGGCGGGTACGCCCGTCGGCCGTCTGGCCGCCGCACATGTGGCACCGCTCCTGGCCGAGCAGCCACCTGGTGGGTGGGAGGCCTATGTGTGCGGCTCGAACGCCTTCGCCGAGCACGCCTCGCGGCTACTGGTCGAGGCGGGCCAGCCCGTGGACCGGATCCGGATCGAGCGGTTCGGCTGACGCTCCCGCGGGCGCGCCCCGGCAGATTGAGCGATCTCCCCTGTGCTGGGTACCTGATTCTCCTGGGCACTCGCGCGCATACGCGGTGGGGAGGGACAATACGGACCAAAGACCATACGGCCCCTCCGGCTCCGGCGACGGCGAGGAGGTCGACATGCGAACCCGGGTGCACGGCTGGCGCTGGCGGCGCAATCCGCTGCGGCGCCGGTCGGACGTGGTCGAGGCGTGGACGGCGCTGGTCGTCGCCGTCCTGTTGTTCGTGGGCGCGCCACTGGCGGGAGCGCTCGCGGGCCGGTGGGCCCATGACGAGGCCCGGGCGGTGGCGTCGGCACAGCGCGCAGAACGCCACCGGGTACGGGCCGAGGTCATCGGCAGGACGCCCGAGAGGCAGTTGTCGGTACAGGGCAGCCGGGACACCTCGTACCGCGTGGATGTGCGCTGGACGGACGCGACCGGCACGCACACCGCGAACGCACGCGTCCCGGCGGGCACCAAACACGGCGACACGGTCGACGTCTGGTTCGACGCCGCAGGCAGGGCCGCTCCCCCGCCGCCGGGCGAGATCCAGGTCTGGCAGCACACCGTGACCATCGGCATCTGCGCCGCGGGCGGCGCGGTCGCCGCGGTCCTGCTGGCACACACGGTCGTACGCCGGGTGTCCACCGGGCACCGGCTGGACGAATGGGAGCGGGAGTGGGCACGGACGGAGCCCGAGTGGACGCGGCGCCGGGCGTGACCTCCGGTCGTTGGTCAGGCGCGGCAGAACCCGGCCGCCCGCAGACAGTGTTCGTAGACTTCGCGGCGCGGGGCGGTGGAGGTGATCTCGACGGGCGAGTCGAGCAGCGCGGTGACCCGGAAGCGCGGTCCGGTCTGGGCCTCCTCACCGCCGGGCTTCAGGCTCCGGTGTACGTGACGGCACATCCGCTCCATGGCGGCGATGCCCCGGCGTAGTGGAGCATCTGGACGCCTATGGCGATGTCGAACTGGCGCTCAAGAGCCCGCAGTTCGGCCACCTCACCCACCTCGTCACGCACACCCAGTGGATCGCGCTCTTCCAACTCCCGTGCCGCCGCGACCATTTCACCGGAAATATCGCGCTCAGGCGGGCTGCCACAGCTCGATCCGGTTGCCCTCGGGATCGGTGACCCAGCCGAAACGGCCGACACCTTCCATGTCCTGTGTCTCTTCGGCCACGTCCGCTCCCGCGGCGCGCAGTTGCGCGAGCATCGCATCCAGGTCGCGGACCCGGAAGTTGAGCATGGTCTGCTGGGAGGGGGACCCGAAGTAGTCGCTCTCGGACTCGAACGCCGCGAACACCGTCGGCCCGGCTTCCGGACGCCACAGACCGTTCTCGTCGGCGTCCAGGCCCAGGCAGTCGCGGTACCAGGCGCTCAGGGCCGCCGGATCGGCGGCGCGCAGGAAGTAACCACCGATTCCAAGCACACGTTCCATGCCGCCATCCTGCCAGGACAGCGATCGGCCGAACCGGCACCACGCCTGCTTCGCCCCCCGGGGCAGGCGAACTGCCCATGCCCCGGTCACGCCCCCTGCTGCATCCTCCGCGCGATCCGCCCGTGGTCCCGCAGCGCCTCCGCCAGGCCCGGCAGCACCGGCTCGCCCCGGTCGACGAGGACCCGGCCGCCGACCACCGTCGTCCAGGCACGGGCCGGACCGCAGCGCAGCCACGCCTCGACGGGGTCGCTCAACGCGCCTGCGAGGGCCACCTCGTGGAGATCCCAGACGACCAGGTCGGCGCAGGCGCCCGGGCGCAGATGCCCCAACTCGTCGGCGCGGCCGAGGCATCGGGCGGAGCCGCGGGTGGCGATGTCGAGGGCGTCGCGGGCGGTCATCGCACCGGGTCCGCCGCGGTAGCGGCCCAGCAGCAGGGCGCCACGCGTCTCCATCCAGAGGGAGGCGTGGTCGGTGGAGGCGGAGCCGTCACAGCCGATGCCGACGGGCAGGCCGAGTTCGCGCATCTCCTTGACGCGCGCGGTGCCGCCGCCGATGAGCATGTTGGAGCTGGGGCAGTGCGCGACACCCACGCCCGCTGCCGCGAGCCGGCCGAGCTCGTCGTCGTTGGGGTAGATGCAGTGGGCGACCCAGGTGCGGTCGCTCATCCAGCCGCAGTCCTCGAAGTACTCCACGGGCCGGCAGCCGTAGGTCTCGAGGCAGTAGGTGTCCTCGTCGTGGTCCTCGGCGAGGTGGGTGTGCAGGCGTACGTCGTGGCGTTCGGCGAGTTCGGCGGTCGCCGTCATGACCTCCTTGGTCACCGAGAACGGCGAGCAGGGCGCGAGCGCGACCCGGATCAGCGCGCCCGGCGCCGGGTCGTGATGGGCCTTGATCAGCCGCTCGCTGTCGGCGAGCACCTCGTCGACGGTCTGGGTGACGCTCCTGGGCGGCAGTCCTCCGTCCTGGACGGAGCGGGTCATGGAGCCGCGGGTCGCGTGGAAGCGGAAGCCGATGTCGCGGGCGGCCCGGATCTCGGCGTCCACCAGGCGCGGGCGGGGGTGGACGTACAGGTGGTCGGAGGAGGTGGTGCAGCCGCCCATCAGCAGTTCGGCCATGCCGACGTACGCCGACACGTAGGCGGCCTCTTCGTCCAGGGCGGACCACAGCGGGTAGAGGGTGGTCAGCCAGTCGAAGAGGGTGCCGCCCACGGCGGGGGCGTAGGAGCGGGTGAGGTTCTGGTAGATGTGATGGTGCGTGTTGACCAGGCCGGGGGTGACCAGCCGTCCGGCCGCGGAGACGGTCGTACGGGCCTCCGGCTCGGTCCCGGCCGTGCCCACGGCGGTGACCCGACCATTGCTGACGGCCACCCAGCCGCCGGGGATCTCGCTCTCCCCGTCGACGACCACCAGACCAGCGTCCTTGACCAGCAGATCCACGGCTGACGTCATGGCGCCCATCGTAGCCAGGTACCGCCGCACAGACCTGGCGAGTCGTCCGACCACCCACGTACCGTGTGATCATCCGCAGTGTCCTCCGGTAACTGCCCCTTCGCAAAGGCGGTCCTACATGGCTCTGTTCGACCTCCCCCTCGGCGAGCTCCGCGACTACCGCAGCGAGTCCGTCGAGCCCGAGGACTTCGACGCGTTCTGGTCCAAGACGCTGCAGGAGGCCCGCGAGCACGATCTGGCGGCCCGTTTCGAACCGGTCGACACGGGTCTGACGACCGTCGACGTGTACGACGTGACGTTCGCGGGGTTCGGCGGGCATCCGGTGAAGGGCTGGCTGACGCTGCCCGCCGCGACCGAGGAGCCGATACCGCTGGTGGTGGAGTTCCTCGGATACGGCGGCGGGCGCGGCCTGCCGCACGAGCACCTGCTGTGGGCGTCCACGGGCCGGGCGCACTTCGTGATGGACACGCGCGGGCAGGGCAGCGGCTGGGGCGGGGGCGGCGGCACCGCGGACCCGGTGGGCGGCGCGCCCGCCTACCCCGGCTTCATGACCCGGGGCATCGACGCGCCCGAGAACTACTACTACCGGCGGGTGTTCACGGACGCGGTGCGTGCCGTCGAGGCGGCCCGTTCGCACCCCCTGACGGATGCGACCCGCACGGCCGCCCTCGGGGGCAGTCAGGGCGGCGGCATCACCCTCGCGGTGGGCGGTCTGGTCCCGGACCTGACCGCGATCGCCCCGGACGTGCCGTTCCTGTGCGACTTCCCGCGCGCGGCGACGGTGACGGACCGGCACCCGTACCGTGAGATCGGCCTGTTCCTCAAGACCCACCGCGGCCGCACCGCGGACGTCCTGCGCACCCTGTCCTACTTCGACGGCGTGCACTTCGCCTCCCGCGGCCGGGCCGCCGCCCTGTTCTCGGCGGCGCTGGAGGACCAGACCTGCCCGCCCTCCACCGTCTTCGCCGCGTTCAACGCGTGGGCGCACGACGACAAGGCGATCGAGGTGTACGACTTCAACGACCACGAGGGCGGCGGTCCTTTCCAGGAGGCGGCCAAGCTGAAGTGGCTGCGGTCGTACGTGTGAGGAGCGGCATGGACACGCGTGAGGCCGCCGAACACTTCGTGCGGGTCTGGGAGCGGGCGTGGGCCGCGCACGACGTGGACGCGATCCTTGAGCTGTATGCCGAGGACTGCGTCCACCGCTCGATGCCGTTCCGCGAGCCGCACCGGGGGCGGGGCGAGCTGGCCGGCTATCTGCGCTGGTCGTTCGCCCAGGAGCGGGTGACGGACGTGCGGTTCTCGCCGCCGGTCGTCGGCCAGGACGGGGTGGCGGTGGCCGAGTTCCGTGTCCTGGCCGAGGAGGGCGGCGTCCCCTCGGCCCTGGCAGGCTGTGTGTTCGTGCGGTTCGACGGGGCGGGCCTGGCCGTCGAGACGCGGGACTACTGGCATACGGCCGACGGTCACCAGGAGCCCGCCGGGAAGCTGTTCCTCCTCTGACCTTCCCTCCAGTCCGACCAGTCGGTACGTTCAGGTTGCCCGGACCGCAGCGTCGCGGCCCGGTTTCCCGGCGGGACGACGGAGGGCCCCATGGCGGAACACGAGCCCGAGGTGCACGGTTACTGCGACGAGCGGTTCACGGCGGTGCGGACGGCGCTGGAGGAGAACTTCCGGGAGCGGGCGGAGCTCGGTGCCGCGGTCGCCGTCACCGTCGGCGGCAGGACCGTCGTGGATCTGTGGGGCGGCTGGGCCGATGCGGCGCGCACCCGGCCCTGGGAGCGCGACACGCTGGTCAATGTGTGGTCGACGACCAAGGGTCCGACCGCGCTGTGCGCGCACATCCTGGCCGACCGGGGACTGCTGGACTTCGATGCGCCGGTGGCCGCGTACTGGCCCGAGTTCGCCGCGGCCGGCAAGGACAAGGTCCTCGTACGGCATCTGCTGTCGCACCGGGCGGGACTGTCCGGGCTGCGCGAACCGCACTCGCTGGAGCAGCTCTACGACTGGGAGTTGACCACGCGGCGGCTGGCTGCGACGGAGCCCTGGTGGGAGCCGGGGACGCGGTCCGGGTATCACGCGTTCACCTACGGCTTCCTCGTCGGTGAGGTCGTGCGGCGGGTCTCGGGGCTGCTGCCGGGGGCGTTTCTGGAGCGGGAGGTGACCGGGCCGCTGGGGATCGACTTCACCGTCGGGCTGCCGGAGAAGGAGGCCGGGCGGGCGGCCGAGCTGGTGCATCCGCCCGCCGCGTCCAGCAGTGAGCAGGCGGCGATCTTCAGCCAGTTGGGTCCGGAGGCGCTCGCCGCGCTGGCCAATCCGCTGGTGGGCGCGGGCGAGGCCAACACTCCCGAGTGGCGGGCCGCAGAGATCCCGGCCGCGAACGGTCACGGCACGGCGCGGGCGGTCGCCGCCCTGTACGGGATCTTCGCGGGCCGGGGCTCGTACGACGGCCATCGCATCCTGTCCCCCGAGGCCGTCGAACGCGCGCGCGAGGGTCAGGGCAGCTGCCTGGACCTGGTGCTCGGTGCCGGGCTGGGGCACGAGACGGAGATCGGACTTGGTCTGTGGCTGAGCGGCGCGCACGGCTCGTACGGCCCGAACCCGCGGGCTTTCGGACATGACGGCTTCGGTGGTTCCTGTGGGCTCGCGGACCCGGATGCGGGGGTGTCGGTGGGGTATGTGATGAACCGGATGGGGCCTCATATCGCGGACGACCCGCGGAAGACGGCCCTGATCGAGGCCGTGTACCGGGCGTTGTGAGCGGCGCTCGGCGCGGGCCGGTTTCGGCCGAACCACCGGGCCGGTCTTCCCTGGTGGTTTAGACCAATGCTAGATCTGGTGGCGCAATGAGCCCGCACGGCTACGTACCGTCACCAACAGGAGGCGCGGCATGGCCCGCACCACCCCGCACGACCCTCCCCCCACCGAAGGCGACCAGCGAGGGGATCCGCTGTACTGGCGCGTGGCGAGGCAGCTGCTCGGCGAGCTGCGCGACGGTACTGTCCCGCCCGGTGAACGGCTGCCGGGCGAGCGGCAGCTGGCAGGGCACTTCGGTGTCAGCCGGGAGACCGTCCGGCAGGCGCTGGAGGTGCTGCGCCGGGACGGTCTGGTCGCCACCGACCGGCGGGGCAGCCACGCCACGCTGCCCGGCCTGCCGGTGGAGACGGCGTCCTCGCTGACCTTCCCGGTCGGCGCCAGGGTCGCGGACCCGTGCGCCGTCGACCGGGCCACGGTCAGCTGGGAGACTCCCCCGCCCGAGCACGCCGAGGCCCTGGGGCTCGCCCCGCGCTCGCAGACACTCGTGCACCGCTACGAGTCGGCCGGCGCCGACGGCCGAGGCCGCCGCACGGCGGTGACCTCGTTCTCCGCGGTGGCGCTCGCCGAGGTCGAGGAGCTGGCCCGCTACCGCGACCGTGCCGACGGCGCCGCATCGGCCCAGCTGCGCCGCGCCTACGACTGGATGCGCAGGGCGGGCCTGACCCTGCACCACCGGGACTCCATCACCCCGCTCGCGGACGCGCCCTCGGTGCGGGTCAGACGGCGCGTGCACGACCAGTACGCGCGGCCGCTGGAGATCACCGACCTGGTCGTGGACGCCCAACCGGACGCCCTGGTCTACGAGTTCACGCTGCCTGCCGCGGGGTGAGCGCGCCCCGGGCGCCGGAAGTGCAGCCGTACGACGGAGCCCGGGGAGTCGAGGTCGTCGGCGCAGCCGGGGCGGCACAGCCGCATCACGCCGTGTCCGCCGCCGTGGCGGACCGCGTTGACGACGGTCTCGTGCACTGCCGCCACCAGGTCGTACGTCCGCTGTTCGGCCAGTCCCGGGCGGCGGGCGTACGCGGCGAGCGCGCGGCGGCGGTGCGGCCGTGGACGAAGCCGGTCACGGTCCTTCTCCCTCCTGGCTGTCCGGTTCGAGGTGCAGGCCCGGCACCCGGTCCCAGCCGGTCACCCGCATCACCCGCTGGACGTGCGGGGCCACGCCGGACAGTTCGAGGGTGCCGCCCGCCGCGTACAGGGCGAGCGCCGTGAACACCAGCAGGCGCAGGGCGCCGACGTCGATGAACCGCAGTTCGTGCAGGTCGAGGTGGATGCGGGGGCCGTCCGCCGCGCGGGCCCGGGCGCGGGCCGTCTCGGTGTGCAGGGCGCGGGCGACGGCCGTGACGTTGGTGTCGTCGATCTCTCCGGCAAGGGAGAGGCCGGGGGGTGCGAAGGTGCGGGTGATGGCGAGGAGGTCGTCGCGCCATACGTCGTCGGCGCCGACCCGGCCGTGGTGCAGCCCGGCGAGCGGGGCGAGTTCCGTCTCGTCGAAGATGCGGCGGTCGTACTGGCAGATGCCGAGGACCGGCAGCGAGGAGAAGACGGGGTCGAGCAGCAGTTCGCTGTCGCGCAGGGTCTTGAGTTCCTTGCCGGCCCGGGCGCGCAGGATCTCCGTGCACACGCGCAGGCCGAGGAAGCCGTCGCCGACGGCGCGCCGGGTCTCGCGGCGGATCACCTCGTCCAGGTCCCACAGTCCCTCGGGGCCCGCGAGGTGCGGGTCGACGCGCAGCCGGCCGGCCGCGAGCTCCTCGTCCACCCGGCAGCCGTGCGCCTCCAGGAAGGACAGGGCGACGCCGGCCGGGATGTCGGCGGGCGGCAGCAGGAGGCCGCGCTGCCCGCTGGCCAGGCCGTCCAGCAGGAACGCGACGAGGACGGTCTCGCGTTCCTCGTCCGTGTCGTA
This sequence comes from Streptomyces sp. NPDC001492, assembly GCF_053597275.1. Classification (NCBI taxonomy): domain Bacteria; kingdom Bacillati; phylum Actinomycetota; class Actinomycetes; order Kitasatosporales; family Streptomycetaceae; genus Streptomyces; species Streptomyces sp. NPDC001492. Next base: position 13,922 of record NZ_JBSFHW010000015.1, read on the forward strand.
GCCGAGGAACAGGTGGTCTCCCTGGCGCATCTGCCCCACAGTTTTCAGGGTGGGTGTGACGGCCATCCCCGTACCTCCCTCGGTGGACGGGCCGCTTCCACGCTACGCCGGAAGCAGCCCTGCCGTGAGGGGTTATCGTGTCCGCCATCGGTTCCGGGTGAGGGGGGACGATGGCGGCCTCTGTGCAGGGCGGCAGGATCGGCAACCTTCCCGCCGAGGCGAACGCGTTCGTCGGCCGTCGGCTCGAACTCGCCGAAATATCGGGGCTGTTGGGAACCGAGCGGCTGGTGACGCTGACAGGGCCCGGGGGTGTGGGCAAGTCCCGTCTTGCGCTGCGGGCCGCGCACGCCGCGAAGGCCGGGTTCCCGGGCGGGGCATGGCTGGTGGAGCTGTCGGAGCTCAGGGACCCGGATCTGCTGACGAACACGGTGGCGCAGGCGACCCGGCTGTCCGAGCAGACGCTGCGGCCCCTGCTGCAGGCGGTGTCCGAACACCTGGCGGGGGCGCCCGTGCTGCTCGTGCTCGACACCTGTGAGCATGTCCTGGACGAGTGCGCGCGGGTCGCGCAGGAACTGCTCGCGAGCGTTCCGGAGTTGCGGATTCTGGCCACCAGCCGGCAGCCGCTGGGCGTGCCCGGAGAGCATCTGCTGACGGTGCCGCCGCTGCCGCTCGGGGAACGCGACGACGCGGTGGCGCTGTTCGCGACCCGGGCGGCGGCCGCGGTGCCCTCGTTCGCGCTCACCGATGCCAACCGGGCGCATGTGGCCGCGGTCTGCGCCCGTCTCGACGGGATCCCGCTGGCGCTGGAGCTGGCCGCCGTGCGGCTGCGCGGCTTCCCCCTGCACCGGCTCCTGGAGGGCCTGGACTCCCGTTTCGACCTGCTTGTCTCGCCCGCCAGGCCCCGTCTTGCCCGGCACCAGACGCTGCGCACCGCGATCGGCTGGAGCCATGAGCTGTGCACGCCGCTGGAACGGCTGCTGTGGGCGCGGCTGTCGGTGTTCGCGGGCGGCTGGGACGTGGAGGCGGCCGAATTCGTGTGCCACGGCGGCCCCCTGGACGCGGAGGAGATCCTCGCCCTGCTCGCCTCGCTCACCGAGAAGTCCATCGTCACCCGGGACGGCGAGGGCGCGGCGGTGCGCTACCGGATGCTGGACACGGTCCGCTCGTTCGGCGCCGAGTGGCTGACCGGGCTCGGCGAGGCGGAGGCGGTGCGTCGCCGCCACCGGGACTACTTCCGCTGGATCGCCCGCCAGGGCGAGGCGGAGTGGCTCGGGCCCGGCCAGCGGATGTGGGCGGAGCGGCTGACCGCGGAACACGCCAATCTGCGCCTGGCGATCGAGGAGTGCCTGACCGCGCGCGAGCCCGAGACCGCGCTCGAACTCACCGGCAGCCTCTGGTTCTTCTGGTTCGCCTGCGGGTTCGCCGAGGAGGGCCGCACCTATCTGGAGCGGGCGCTGCGCCACACCCCCGAGGGCGGCGGGCCGGAGCACACCCTGGCGGTCTGGGCGCACCGGCTGGTCACCGTCGTCCCGGACGACCTGGAGGCGGCCGAGTCGGTGAGCGCCGCCTATGTGTGGCTGGCCGAGGAGCGTCGACTGCCGGTGCCCGCGCTGCCGTTGACCGGGGCCAGCCTGGCCGTGCGCGGCGAGTCCGCGCGGTCGGCGGTGCTGTACGGAAGTGTCCGGCGGGCGCCGGCCGGGGACGGCGGCGCCGAGTTCTTCCAGCTGCTGACGCTGGCCGTGCAGGCGTATCTGCTGGCCAGTCAGGCCGCCTTCGAGCGGTGCGCGGCGGTCGCGGAGCGGCTGCGTGCCGAGTGCGCCAAGCGCGGGGAGCTGTGGATGCGGGCCTGGGGCGACTTCTTCGTCTCACTCGCCGGGATCGGTCTCGGCCATCCGGACGAGGCGGTGCTGTCGGCGCGCGAGGCACTGACCGCCAAGTGGCGGGTGCACGACCGGATCGGCGCGGCGGCGGTCGCCGACCTGCTGGTGGTCGCGCAGGCCTCGCGGGGCGAGGAGGAACTCGCCGCCCGTCTCCTGGGCATCAGCCGGCGGCTGTGGCACGCGGCGGGCCTGCCGCAGCTCGGCAGGGCCGACCTGACGGTCTTCCACCGCGAGTACGAGCGCCGGCTGCGGGCCTCGCTGGGGGACGCCCGGTTCGCCGAAGCGGTGCGCGAGGGGCGGGAGCTGGGGCCGGACGCGGCGATCGCACTGGCGCTGGGCGGCATGGCCGACCCGAACGGCCTGTGACGAGTCCGTCTCGCCCTGGTCAGGAACGCAGGGCCGTGACCATCCGCACGCGCGGGCTGCCGTCGCCGCGCCGCCCGAACTCCGGGAGCTCCTCAAGGCCCACGCGGAACCCGGCCCACTCCAGCTCCCGCCGCACGTCCCCGAGCCGGAAGGCCCGGTAGTACATGACGAACGGCGGCCGCCACAGGGCATTGCGCACCCGCATGACGGCGTCGAAGCCGAGCAGCATCCAGAACGCCGGGGAGGTGGGCCTCGGCGGGGCCAGGATCGGGAAGACGAAGCGGCCGCCGGGCCGCAGCACGGAGTGGACCTGGGCGAACAGTCCCGGCAGTTCGCGGGGCAGGAAGTGCCCGAACGCCCCGAAGCTCACCACGAGGTCGAAGGCGCCGGGAGCGAACGGGAGCGTGCGGGCGTCCCCCCGCACCCAGGACACCGCCGGCCCGGTCGGCCGTACGCCCCGCCGGGCCACGGCCAGCATGCCCGCGCTGAAGTCGAGCCCCGTGACGCTCCGCCGGCACACCCGCGCCAGCACGTCGGCTCCCGCCCCGGTACCGCAGCACAGGTCGAGCCCCGCGTCGACGGGCCCGGTCCGCGCCAGCGCCGAGGCGACGGCGTCGAGCACCGCGTCGGGCGTCCGGAAGGGGGTGTGGTCGAACTTCGGGGCGAGCAGGTCGTAGCCACGCTCGACGGACGAGAGCGCCTGGACGGCGAGCTCGCGCACACTGGGACCCTCGGGGCTGAACATCAGCGTCAGCTTAGGGGAACGGGCGCTGGACACGTCCCTCTGCGGCTGATTATTCTCATCGACACCTACTCAACTAGTTCACTATGAGGTGATCGGATGCGTGCGTTCCGCGAGGCGGTCGAGGCAGGCGACATGGACGCCGTCGAGGCACTGCTGGCGGAGGACGTCGTCTTCACCAGCCCGGTGGTGTTCAAGCCCTACCCGGGCAAGGCGATCACCGCGGCGATCCTGCGCGCGGTCTCGCAGGTCTTCGAGGACTTCCGCTACGAGCGCGAGCTCGCCGGGGCCGACGGCCGCGACCACGCGCTGGTGTTCGCGGCACGGGTGGGCGACCGCGAGCTGAGCGGCTGCGACTTCATCCATGTCGACGAGGCGGGCCTGATCGACGAACTGACCGTCATGGTGCGCCCGCTGTCCGGCGCGCAGGCCCTGGCGGCGGCCATGGGCGCGCAGTTCGACCGGATCGAGAAGGAGGCGCAGGCGCGGTCCTGACGGCTCAGCCGGTCTTGAAGAGCAGCTTCGGGTGGTTCGGTTTCTTCCTGAAGGCCTTCAGCGCGTAGTAGACAACCTTCTCGATCAGCCAGAAGAGGAGGAGCCAGACGCTGATCACGACGGCCGGCACGGCCAGGAACACCGCAGCCGGTACGGCGACCAGGAGCCATCCCGCGGCTCTCTTCAAGACCGCGGGCGAGCGGACCGCCCGCCATGTTCCGCCTCCTTTCACGACCTCCCACATGCCACCCGCACGGACCCCGGCCCACATCACCCAGCGACGGAGCAGCGCCACGTCGAGTTCCCTCATCGAGACGCGGAAGATCCTGTCGGCCTCGGCCCGCTGCACCGACCCGTGCCTGCACAGGGAGTCGTGCAGGATGGCCGAGCGGGTGTACACCCCGTAGCGCGGAAACAGCCAGACGAAGGCACGCGGCACTGACGCGAAGTCCGTCTCGAGCAGGGCGTGCACCTGAATGGGACCGGTCGTGCCGCCGTGTTCGAGATGCTCCGGATTCTTGTAGCAGAACTCCCGCTGGAGCACCCACTGCTTTCCGTCCCCCGTCGCTTTGACGACGACATCACCGGTAAAGGGATCCGCGCGATCCATGCTGCCCGCCTTCCTCGGATCGAGTCCCGCACCGGAGATATAGCCGCAAATCCACTGCGGCAAGCACGGGCGTTCGCGGTGAACACGACCGGAGCCCTGCTAGGCATCCAGGCCTGGCACCGTGGACGAGGTGGCTCCGCTGGTGGTGTATCCGCTGCAGCGCACGGCGGGGCGCAGGCGAGCACGAACGCGCTCGACGCGTAGTCAGCGAAGGCCGGCGGTCAGTGTGTCGGCGGGCAGCGCGGGCGCCGGCCAGTCGGGCTCGGAGCGCCAGTTCCGCCAGCCCGCCGCGGCGGCGAAGGGACCCGATCTCTCCTCGACCATCGCCGTCGCTTCCTCGCGGGCCTCCCCGACCGCCCGGTGGTCGGCCTCGGTCACGACGCCCAGGCGGCGGCCCTGGGCGTACTCGTCCTCGTCCTTCCAGCTCCACTGTGACAGGTCGGGTGCGATCACCAGGTCCAGGAGGAGGTCGAAGGTGTCGAAGCCGATGGCTGTGCGGCGCATCGGCCGCTGGAAGTTGACGTACCAGTGCGCCAGTTGGTGGCCGTCGGACGGGTCGTAGAAGGCGTGCACGCTGAACCAGACATGAGATGGGACCCACTGCAGATGGGCCGTGCTCCGCCACGACCAGCGGTCGAGCCGCCAGTGCCCGTCGGCCAGGTTCGGCAGGGCACGGACCCGTGCCCTCTCGTCGCCCGTCAGCAGCCACTCGATCCAGGTCGTCGGCGCCAGGAGTTCCGCTCCGGGCCGTCCGGCGAGGACGAGTGCTTCGGGGCCGTCCTCGACGACGCGCAGGGCGTGTGCGCTCCACACCTTGTCGCGGAACACATCACGTCGGACTGCGGTCTCGCCCGGCCTGAACGCCCCCATGGCCCACCTCCCGACACCACAACGCCTCGCATGACTGCCAAGGTTCCGCGGCGAGGCGATCACGAGCGCACGCGGGGCCTCGTGGCCGCGGTCGGCGGTCACGGTCAGCCTCCCAGCCGGAGGGCTGCCAGCCAGACGTCGGGTGTGCCGGTGGTCGGGCGCGGCCGCCGTAGCGAGGCGAGGAGCCGGCGAAGCCTGCTGGGGCGGGGGGCATGAGCGGTCATCGGAGCCTCCGTGTCGTGGGGTTGATTCACCCCACCGACGAACGGCCGCTACGCGGATCGACACTCCGCGAGCCGCTTCTCCAGAAACCTCCGCTCGGCGTCGTTCTCCACCAGCTCCAGCGCCCGCTCGTACGCCTCGGCCGCCTCCGTCGTACGTCCGCTGCGGCGCAGCAGGTCGGCGCGGGTGGCGGGCAGCAGGTGGTAGCCGGACAGGTCACCCTCGTGTTCCAGTTCGGCGACCAGGGCGAGTCCCGCGGCGGGGCCCTCGGACATGCCGACGGCCACGGCCCGGTTGAGGCGGACCACGGCGGAGGGCACGAAGCGGGCCAGCTCGCCGTACAGGCCTGCGATATCGGCCCAGTCGGTGTCCTCGGCGGTGGCGGCGGTGGTGTGGCAGGCGGCGATGGCGGCCTGGATCTGGTAGGGGCCGGGGCTGCCGCGGCGCAATGCCGTCTCCAGCAGGGTGGTGCCCTCGTCGATCTCGGCGCGGTCCCAGGCGCTGCGGTCCTGGTCCTCCAGGGTCACCAGCTCGCCGGCGGCGTCCACGCGCGTGTGCCTGCGGGCGTCGTGCAGCAGCAGGAGCGCGAGGAGGCCCAGCGTCTCCGGCTCGTCGGGCATCAGGCGGGCCAGCACGCGCGCGAGGCGGATCGCCTCCGCGCACAGGTCCGTACGCACGAGGTCGCCGCCGGTCGTGGCCGCATACCCCTCGTTGAACAGCAGGTAGAGCACGCCGAGCACACCCGTGGTGCGTTCGGGCAGGAGGTGCGCGGGCGGCACCCGGTAGGGGATGCCGGCGTTGCGGATCTTCTTCTTGGCGCGCACCAGGCGCTGCGCCATGGTCGCCTCGGGGACCAGGAAGGCGCGGGCGATCTCCGGAGTGGTCAGTCCCGCCAGGGTGCGCAGGGTCAGGGCGACGCGTGCCTCGATGGCCAGCGCCGGATGACAGCAGGTGAAGATCAGCCGCAGCCGGTCGTCCTGGACGCCGCTGTCGTCGCCGTCGTGGTCCGGGTCGTACGGTCCCTCGTCGCGCGCCAGCACGGCCGCCTCCCGCAGTTTCGCCGCCCCCACGGCCTCCCGGCGCAGCACGTCGAGGGCGCGGTTGCGGGCCGTCGTGGTCAGCCAGGCACCGGGGCGGCGCGGTACTCCGTCGCGCCGCCACCGGTCCAGGGCCTGGGCGAAGGCGTCCTGCGCGCACTCCTCGGCGAGGTCCCAGTCGCCGGTCACCCGGATCAGGGTGGCGACGACCTGGCCCCACTCCGCACGGAAGGCGGCGGCGACGGCCTCCTCGGCATCGGGCACGTTCACTCCCGCACCGGCCGCACCTCGACGGTGGCGCCGCCGAGGGCGTCGGAGTGCCGCGCGGCGAGGGCGATGGCCTCGTCGAGGTCGTCGGCCTCCACGAGGTCCACGCCCGCGATGTACTCCTCGGTGCGGGCGAACGGCCCGTCGCCGAGGAGGACTTCGTCACCCGCGACGCGCACGGTGGTGGCGTCGGCGGGCGGCTGCAGGCGGGCGGTGACCCGTGCGGGGGCGGGCTCCTCCTCGTCCGCGGGAGCGCAGACGAACAGCACGTACTTCACGTCCTGTCCTTCGCCGAGTCTGCGTCCGGGGCGGGCGAGACGTGCTCGTGGGTGATCAGCCAGCGCAGACCGGTGTCGCGGTAGCCGGTGGTCACGCGCAGCACCTCGTCCAAGAGGGTGCCGTCCGTGCGGGTGGCCCGGGTCCGGACGAGGGCATGGGCGAACGCGATGCTCTCGTCCGTGCGGATCCGCAGTTCCAGGACCTCGCGGGTGATGGGCCCGGTGACGGTGGCGAACTCGTCCTGCACCGTCTTGCGGAAGGCGTCGGGGCCCTGCCGCCCGCCGCGGTCGGCGAGGTGGAAGATCTCGGCGTCCGGCGCGTAGCAGGCCAGCATCCGCTCCACGTCGCGCTCCCGGACCGCCTCGGTCAGTTCGGCGTCGAGCCGGCGGATCGACGTCTCCTCGTCCTCCTCGTCCCCCATCGGCCAGAACGGGCGTACCTCCAGGGCCCCGATGGTGGCCACCGGGTGCTTGGCGGCGGCCTCCACGGCCTCCTCCAGGCTGTCGCACTCCAGGACGTCGAATCCGGCGACGTACTCCTTGGTCTCCGCGAACGGGCCGTCGGTGCGCAGCACCTCGCCACCGCGCACCCGCACGGTGACCGCTTCCGACGGCAGGGCCAGCCGGTGGCCGTGCAGCCGGACGCTGCGGTCGCCGAGCTCCTCCACCCAGGGCTCGACGGGCGCCATGCCCGAGGCGTCGGCGGTGTCGTCGCCGCAGACGAGCAGCATGTACTTCATGGGTCCTCCCGGTCGTCATGAGCTTCCTGCACCCCACCGACGAACGGGGGCCGCCGCAATCGACACCCCGAGTGAACCATCCTGGGAGGGGTTCAGCCGGGGCCGTCGACCTCCCGCACGAGTTCGATCGCTCGGCCCAGGGTGGCGAGCCGGTCGTCCAGGGTCTGCCCGGCCGGATAGAGACGTACGGTGTCCACTCCGGTGTCCCGCCACACCCGCAGTCGCCGGCGCACCATGGACTCGGTGCCGATCAGTGTCGTGCCGAGCACCATCTCGTCGGTGACCAGGCCGGCCGCGCCGTCCCGGTCGCCGGCCTGCCACCGCTCGCGCACCTCGGCGGCCACCTCCGCCCAGCCCTGCCGGCTGTAGGCGTGGTTGTAGAAGTTGGTCGACGCCGAGCCCATGCCGCCGAGGCTGAAGGCCAGTTCCTTCTTGCGGCCCGCCACCATCGCGCCCAGGGCCTCCTCGTCGGGGGCGAAGGCGACCTCGGCGCCCTGACAGACGTCGAGGTCGCTGCGGCTGCGGCCGCCGAGGGCCAGGCCCTCGTCGAGGTGCGTGAAGTACGCGGCGGCAGCGCCCTCGGGCACGAAGCTGGTGCCGAGCCAGCCGTCGGCGATCTCGCCGGTCAGCCGCAGCATGGCCGGTGACAGGGCGGCGAGGTAGAGGGGGACGGCGTGTTCGGCCCGTGTGGACAGGCGCATGGGGACGGCGTCGCCGCCGGGCAGTGGGATGGTGAACTCCCGTCCGGAGTAGGAGAGTTTGCCGCCGTCGAGCACCCGGCGCACGATCTCCGCGGTCTCCCGCATCCGGGACAGCGGCCGGGCGAAGGGGACCCCGTGCAGCCCTTCCATCACCTGCGGGCCGGATGCCCCGAGGCCCAGCAGGAACCGCCCGCCGGAGAGGTTGGACAGGGTGATCGCGATCTGTGCGACGGCGACCGGGGTGCGGGTGCCGACCTGTAGGACGCCGGATCCCAGCAGCATCCGGTCGGTGCGGGCCGCGTAGTAGCCGAGGGCGGACGGCGCCTCGGAGCCCCATGCCTCGGCCACCCAGCAGATGTCCAGGCCGAGCTTCTCGGCCTCGACGACGAAGTCGGCCTGCTGCGGCCAGTCTGCACCGCCGGAGGCCTCGATCGTGGTCGCGGTGCGCATCAGTGGGCCTCCGCCAGCTTCTTGATGTGCCCGAGGGTGACGGTCATGTTGTGCTCGAACTCCCGCATGCGCACGAACACGATCTTCTGTTCCTTCTCCGGCATCCGGTCGATCGCCACGGACAGACCGGAGCGGCCAGGCCCCATCTGCATCCACTGGGAGAGCTCGGTGCCGCCGCCTCCCTCGTGCAGCCGGAAGCGCCAGACCGCGGAGGGCTCGGCAGGGTCCTGCACCGCCCAGGCGAAGACGTGCCGGGGCTCGTACTCGATGACGTACGAGGGATGCCCACTCTCCGAACGCCGGGTGCTTGCTGCGGCCGAGGAACCGGGCGCCGACCGCAGGCCCGGTGGCGCCGTCGAGCCATTCGACCGACTGGAGTTCGTCGCTCAGGTTCGGCATCAGCGCGATGTCGGTGACCAGCGCCCACACCCGCTCCGGCGGGGCGCCGATCCAGGTCCGGACCTCGACGGTGGGTTTGTCCGTGTAGTGCGCGCCGGTCCACTTCACACCGGTCAGCCTCCTCGCCGTTAAGGGGTCTGACCTTCAGAGTTGCTTTATAGGACTTGTGATGTCAAGGGGGGCGGGGGGTCCTCCGCCGGTACCTGTGATGTGCGTCAGGACACGCCGAAACGGCGCTGGACGTCCGGCCGTTGCCGCAGCCGTTCGGGATAGCCGGGGCCCATCCGCATGGAGGTGTCCTCGGCCCGCAGGGGCTCCCGGCACTCGGCGCACACCACCTCGGCCTCGGTGTCGTGGCCGCATGCGTCGTGGTGGAAGACGACCGGGGCGCCGACCTCCTCCGCCAGCCAGCGGTCGCCCCACCGGGACAGCGCGGCGAGTACGCCGAAGAAGTCCCGCCCCTTTTCGGTCAACACATAGTCGTGGCGCACGGGTTCGTCCTGGTAGGGCCGCTTGTCGAGCAGACCTTCGGCCACGAGGAGGCGCAACCGGTCGGCCAGCGTGTTGCGGGCGATGCCCAGCTCCCTCTGGAACTCGTCGAAACGGTGGATCCCGTAGAAGGCCTCGCGCAGCACGAGGGGCGTCCACGCGTCACCCACCAGGTCCATGGTTCTGGCGATGGAGCACGGCCAGTTCGAGAACGACGTCCGCTTCATGGACTCACGATAGCCAGTCTCACCATGAGACCCACCTTTCCAGCCATCAACTTCACCTCTTTCCTTAAGTATTGACGGACGTGGCGGGATCCTGTCATGGTCTGGACCAGCTGCAAGGCTTACGCGATCCGTCCAACCAGGAGCCGCCATGGGTAAGTTGACCTCCCTCACGAAGGCCGTCGTCGGTGCTTTCGGTGCCCTGACACTCGTCGTGGCGATCCCGGCGAGTGCTCACGCGAACGTCCTGCAGCTGCTGCCGCAGAACGCCGACGGCCTGGAGCAGACCTTCTCCCCGGCCTACGACTACGACGGCGACGGCTGCTACGCCACCGCCGCCATCGGCGCCGACGGCACCATCAACCCCGGCCTGAAGCTGGGCGGCGACGTCAACGGCCACTGCCACGACATGGCCCAGCTGGCCAACGCCAACACCTACTCGCGGGAGAAGTGCAACAACGGCTGGTGCGCCGTGATGTACGCGAGCTACTTCGAGAAGGACCAGGCCACCCTGGGGCCGGCGGCCATCGGGCACCGGCACGACTGGGAGCATGTGGTCGTGTGGATCAGCAACAACGAGATCCAGTACGTGTCGGTGTCGCAGCACAGCGGCTATCAGGTGGCGGCCCGCTCGTCGGTGCGTTTCGACGGCACCCACCCGAAGATCATCTACCACAAGGACGGCGTGTCGACACACTGCTTCCGCTTCGCCAACACCAACGACGAGCCGCCGGAGAACGCCACCGGCGGCTGGTTCTACCCCCGTCTGGTCGGCTGGAACGGCTATCCCGACGGCTTCCGCGACAAGCTCCTGAGCGCGGACTTCGGAGCCGCCACGATCAAGATCAAGGACGGTGACTTCTCCTACGCCCTGGCCCATTCGATGCCCGCCGGCATCCCGTTCGACCCCAACGCCTGACCGCACCGGGCCCGTGAGCCCCACCAGTGGCGCCGCCGTTCAGTTGATCGGTTACGGCGTTCACGGCCGCGATGAACGCGGCCAGGGAGGTGGTGGTGACGGCAGCGCGGCAATCACCCAGGTGAGCATCTGGCCTGTCACGGGCGCCGGCGGCAGCGGGATCAGCTCCAGGATCACGAACGGCATACCTGCCCGGAGCGCGCGCAGACGCATCACGGCGCCGGGGCGGACGTAACTCACTCGATGTCGCGGACGTGACTCACTCGATGTCGAGGATCGCCTTCCCGCGCAGACTACGGCTGCCCAGCGCCTCCACGGCTTCCGCGATCTTGCCCCAGGGGCCGCGCCAGCCCACCGGCACACGCAGCTTCCCGGTGGCGACCAGGCTCAGCAGCCGCTCCAACTGGGCCTGCCGGTCGGTGAGTCCGCCGCCGTTGTAGACCGACACGATCGCCTTGGGCGCCGGGCTGCCCAGCGTCGACCCCACCGGCAGCACGGCCTCCCGCCCCGAGGCCCAGCCGATGTTCTGCACGCTGCCGCCGGACGCCAACAGGCCGTAGGCCTTGGTCAGTTGGTCGCCGCCCACCGTGTCGATGACCACGTCGAGCGGCCCGGCCACCTCACCGACCCCGCCCACCACCTCGTCCGCCCCGAGTTCGGCAACCCACCGCCGCCCGTCCTCGGACCCGGCCACCGCGGTGACCTGCGCCCCGCCGAGCCGCGCGAGCTGTACCGCGAACCCGCCCACCCCGCCGGAGGCCCCGGTCACCAGCACCCGGCGGCCCAGCAGCGACCCCGCCTGGTCGAGCGCCCGCAGCGCGGTGCCCGCGGCGACCGGCAGCGTGGCCGCCTCGCCGAGGTCGACGGCGTCCGGAACCACGGCGACATCGGCCACGTCCACGGCCCGCAGCGCCCCGAATCCGCCCCCCTCCGCAAATCCCACGACCCGGCTGCCCGGGGCGGGCCCGGTGCCGTCCGCCGCGGCGTCCACGACGACGCCGGCCGCATCGAAGCCGATCACCTCGCCCGGCGCCGCCTGCTGCGCGAACCACAGCTCGGCGGCGTTCAGCGAGGTGTGCCGGACCTCGACGAGCACCTGGCCCGGCGCGGGCCGCGGATCAGGGGCCTCTCCCAGACGCAGCCGTCCAGGTGCCTCGGGGTCCACGATCAGTGCGCGCATGACTTGCCCTTCTCGTCGTCGGACACTCGTCCCACGCCAACTGTGACCGGTCCGGAGTTCTTCCCGCCCGCGCCGGGCGGCGCCCGGCTGCATCTCGTCGAGTTCCGCCGGATGCGCGGAATAGGCGAGGCCGTCAACGTGTTGGGTCCGTACAGAAGAACGGTTTGGCGCCGTACGCGTTGTGGTACGGTCCTGACAGCACTTGTGTACGCCCCCTTTGAGGGCGCCGGTGCCAGTTCCTCTTCAGTCCGCCGCATCGCCCACCGTTCCCGGTCGGCGCACCGGCTTTCCAGCACCGCCTCGTGACCGCACGGCTGTGCCGTGTCCGAGGTGCTGTTCCTGCCGCCGAAGGCGCTCCGTGCGCCTCCGTTCCGCGGCATCCCACCCCTTCCTTCCGCATGTCTCATGCCATCCGTCCTCGAAAGGACCGACCACCATGACCACCACTCTCGAACAACCCCCTGTCAAGCAGGAGCCCACGACCCAGACAGCCACCGGTGTCCTCGACATCGACGCGGGCGGCAAGGGGCACCTGCGTGCCGCGAGCCTGCTGGCCTCGCCCTCCGACGTCTCGGTCTCCCCCGCGCTGATCCGCCGTCACGGCCTGCGCAAGGGCGACTTCGTCGAAGGCGTACGCGACGGCCGGCGCGCCCTGACCGAGGTCGTACGGGTCGACGGGCGCACGCCCGACGCACTGCGCGGCCGTCGCCACTTCCGCGACCTCACGCCGCTGCACCCGCGCGACCGGCTCCGCCTGGAACACCCGGCGGCCGGCCTGACCGGGCGCGTCACCGATCTGATCGCCCCCGTCGGCAAGGGCCAGCGCGGTCTGCTCGTAGCCCCGCCCAAAACCGGCAAGACCGTGCTGCTGCAACAGATCGCGGCCGCCGTCGCCGGCAACCACCCCGAGTGCCGCCTGATGGTGGTACTGCTCGACGAGCGCCCCGAGGAAGTCACCGACATGCGGCGCTCCGTGCGCGGCGAGGTGTACGCCTCGACCTTCGACCGGCCGGCCAAGCAGCACATCGCCCTGGCCGAACTCGTCATCGAGCGGGCCAAGCGGCTCGTCGAGGCCGGCGAGGACGTCGTCATCCTGCTGGACTCACTGACCCGGTTGTGCCGGGCGCACAACAACGCGGCCGCCGCCGGTGGCCGCACCCTGACCGGCGGAGTCGACGCGACCGCGCTGCTCGGGCCCAAGCGGTTCTTCGGCGCCGCCCGGCTGGCCGAGGAGGGCGGCTCGCTCACGATCCTCGCCACCGCGCTGGTCGAGACCGGCTCCCGCGCCGACGACTACTTCTTCGAGGAGCTCAAGAGCACCGGCAACATGGAGCTCCGCCTCAGCCGCGACCTCGCCGCCCGCCGCGTCTTCCCGGCCGTCGACATCATCCCGTCCGGCACCCGCCGCGAGGAACTCCTGCTGCCCGCGGCCGAGTTGACCGCCATGCGCGGCCTGCGCCGCGCGCTGCAGACCCGCGACGGCCAGGCCGGCCTGGAAACCCTCCTGGAGCGCATGCGGGACACCCCCGACAACGCGACGTTCCTGCGCCGCATCCAGCCGACACTGCCCACCGACTGACTCGGCCCGAGCGCCGGCCACCGACGGGCGGACGCCCTGTGCGGCCGTTTCAGCGGTGTGACGGGGCTGGACGGGTTCCTCCTCCGTTCGCATAAGGGCTGGGGCCGTGCGCTGGGCCACGATGCGGGGGGACGCGCGGGGCGCTGCTGAGGGCGAGCGCCATGAGCGGGAGCCGGAAACTCTCTCCCTGTTACTGGAGCGCGTTCGGTGTCATGCCGGGCCCCATGACCGCGCACGCCCCCTCAACGAGCTGGGAGAATTCCTCAACAAGCGCCGTTCGGAGCTGCGGCCGAGCACGGTCGGACTGCCGGAGACGGGCAGGCCCCGCCGGGTCGCCGGGCTGCGCCGTGAGGAGGTCGCCCAGCTCGCCTCGATGAGCACCGACCACCACAGACTCGAACAGGGCCGTATGCAGGCGTCCGCTCCAGTGCTCGAGGCTCAGCGGTCCACGTTCAGTCGAGGACCGCGGTGGCTTCGATCTCGACCAGGTGCTCGGGGACGTCCAGCGCCGCCACGCCGATCAGCGTGGTCGGCGGCACCGGAGTGACCTCCAGCTTCGCGGCCGCCCGGGAGAGGCCCTCCAGGAGCGGTGACATCTTGTCGGCGGTCCAGTCGACGACGTAGAAGGTCAGCTTCGCCACGTCCTGGAAGGAACCGCCTGCTTCGGCCAGCGCGGCTGCGATGTTCAGGTAGCACTGCTCGACCTGGGCGGCGAGGTCGCCCTCACCGACCGTGACCCCATCGGTGTCCCAGGCGACCTGCCCCGCGATGAAGACCAGCTTCGCACCGGAAGCGATCGCCACCTGCCGGTAGACGTCGATCTTCGGCAGTCCCTGCGGGTTCTTCAGGGTGATGGCCATGGTGTCCGCCTCCTTGCGCGGGCTCCTTCGAGCCCGTGTCCGTCAGACCAGCCTGTGGTCACTTGTGGTTACTCAGGAACCGTAGGAGAGTGAGCGCTGACATGGAAGAACGCACTTTTCAGTGACTGGGGAACCAGATGGTGACCAAGCAGCTCAGCGGCTCGCCCGAAGAGGCCGACCTGCGCCGCGCCGACTCCCTGGGGCGGGAGATCTTCTCCGACGTCGCCAACAAGTGGGCGCTGTTGATCATCGAAGCGCTGGGGGACGGCACCCTGCGCTTCAGCGAGCTGCGCAGCCGGGTCGAGGGCATCAGCCACAAGATGCTCACCCAGAACCTGCGCATGCTGGAGCGCAACGGCCTGGCCGAACGGACCGTCCACCCCACCGTCCCGCCCCGCGTCGAGTACACCCTCACCGAGGCGGGCCACGGACTGCGGGCGACAGTCGACGGGATGTGCGAATGGACCTACCGGTACTTCGAGCACATCGAGTCCGCCCGGCGGCGTTTCGAAGCCTGACGATCGGTGGACGCGCAGCAGGTGACGCTCCTCGCGGCCATCGTCCAACCGGTCGGCAGGCACAGCGGCCAACTCAGTTGCACGGGTACTGCGTTCCGCCTCCGCCGGGGCGATTGCCCATGAGCGCTTCTCCCCGGCCTGGCCGTCGGCGAGCACTGGGCTGAGGATGCAGCGCGCGTCGTACACGGAGAAGGATGGGCCGTCGACCGCTCTGGACCACGACGGCGTCGACATGGCACCCACGCGCGGCAGTTGAGGAGACCTTTATTGGTTTGTCGTCGGCGGGACCGGTCGGGTAGGAAGCCTTGCATGCTCAGAGGCAGCAAGGTCGGGCTCAGGGCCCGGTACGAGGACGACATCCCGATACTGCGGGCCGAACTCTACGACGACGTGGTCAACGCCTCCCGGGCCGAGAGCGGGCCGTGGCGGCCGGTCACGCCCGGTTCGAAGGACCCGCGCCTGTTCGTGGACGACACGAACGAGCGGAGCGTCAAGTTCTCCGTGGTGGAGCTGGAGGGCGACACCCTCGTCGGCACCGCCACGCTGTGGGGCATCGACAACCACAACCGGTCCGCGCACCTCGGGCTGGGCCTGCTGCCGGCCTGCCGCGGCAAGGGCTACGGCACCGACGTGGTCGCGGTGCTGTGCCACTACGGCTTCGTCGTGCGCGGCCTGCACCGACTGCAGATCGAGACGCTGGCGGACAATGCCGCGATGCTGCGCTCCGCCGAGCGCAACGGCTTCGTCCGCGAGGGCGTCCTGCGCTCCTCGGCCTGGGTGATGGGCGAGTTCCTGGACGAGGTGCTGCTCGGGCTTCTCGTCCAGGACTGGCCCGGCTCGACGAGATAGTGGCTCGTCTCGCAGCGTTGGCCGGGCCATCGACGTGTTGTCCGGCGGTCGGCAGACTGTCTCCAGGTCCTGATCTTGGAGGTGGTCGTGGGGCGTCGGCCGAGTGTGTTCGTCCGGGCGGTGAGCATGGAGGAGGGCCGCAGGCTGCAGCCGGTCAGCCGGTCGTCGAAGGATCCGATACGGCTGCGGCGGGCGATCGTGGTGCTGATGTCCGCCCAGGGCCGGACGGTCAAGGACGTCACCTCGCTGATGCAGGTCGGCGAGGACTACGTCCGCGACGTGGGCCACGCCTTCAACGAGCGGGGGTTCGATGCTCTGGACCCAAAATGGAGCGGGGGACGCCGACCGGCGATCAGTGAGCGGGTGCGTGAGCACATCCGCCTGATCGCCCGGACGTCCCCCGCCGACTGGGGCGTCACCGGCTTTGCCACCTGGAGCCTGACCAAGCTCGCCGAGCATCTCATCGGCCGGCACATCGTGCCGCGGATCAGCCGGGAGACGCTGCGGCGCATCCTGCGCGAGGGCAAGGTCTCCTGGCAGACCACGACCACCTGGAAGGCCTCCACCGACCCGGACTTCATCGCCAAGATGCACCGGATCCCGGCGTCATACGACGCCCCGCCGGCCGACGGGCGGGTGATCTGCGTCGATGAGTTCGGCCCGCTCAACCTGATGCCCCGCAAGGGAAGGCCTGGCGTCCGGCCGGCAGACCCCGTCGGCTGCGGGCCACCTACAACCGCTACGGCGGCGCGATGCACATGCTCGCCGCCCTCGACCTGGCCACCGGCAAGATCTCCTACCGGATCCGCACACGCAAACGGTGGCGCGAGTTCCTCGGCCTGCTCAAGACCCTGCGGCAACGCTGGCCCGAGCAGAGGCTGTACTTGGTGCTGGACAACTTCTCCCCGCACAAGCATGCCGAAGTCCGCACCTGGGCCGCCGACCACGACGTCGAACTGGTCTTCCTGCCGACCTGCGGCTCCTGGCGGAACCGGATCGAGTCAGAGTTCGCCGCCCTGCGCTGCTTCGCCCTCAACGGCGACCACCGCACCCACGCCGAACCGAAGGCCGCCATCGCCGCCTGCATCCGCCGGCGCAACGCCCACGCCGAACCGAAGACCCGTTTCGCGTCCGGGTCACCGATCCGCCAGTGGATCCGAGGACCCGGCCAAGGCTGCCTGACCATGCCCAGCGACAGCGATCTTTGCTGGATGCACGTGGCGGACGGGTGGCCACGGCCTGATCGACGAGGAACGTATCCAAGGTCAGGTCACCACGGTACGACCCCGCTGTCGTCGAACAGCTGGCCGGTCGGGCCGTCGTCCGACAAGGTCGCCAGCCGGATGGCGATCGCCGCGCCCTGCTCGGGGGTCTGCGTCCCGCTGAATCCGTTGAGGTCGGTGGCCACGTAACCGGGGCAGGCGTTGTTGATCAGGACCTTGGTGCCGCTCAGCTCCTTGGCGTACTGGATGGTGACGGCGTTGAGGTAGGTCTTCGTCGGCGCGTACGCCCCGCTGATCCCCCCTAGGTCCACGCCGGGTGTGGTCTGCAGTGTCAGGGAGCCGACGTGGCTGGACTGGTTGACGATCCGCGGGTGCGCCGAACGCAGCAGCAGGGGCAGCATCGCGTTGGTGACCCTGATGACGCCGAGGACGTTGGTCTCCAGCAGTCGCCGCACGGTCTCCAGGTCGATGGTCGTCGGTTCCTCCGGCCAGCCGCCGGCCACACCGGCGTTGTTGACCAATACGTCCAGCCGTCCTGCCCGCTCCTCGATCAGCTGGACTGCGGCGGCCACGCTCCCGGCGTCGGTCACGTCCAAGGGCACGCCGAACGCGTCAACACCAGCCGCACGCAGCTTCGCCACAGCGTCCTTCCGGCGCTGCTCGTCCCGGGCGCCGACACCGACGCTCCAGCCCCGCGCACCCAGCCCGGCCGCGATCTCATATCCGATTCCCTTGTTCGCGCCAGTGATCAGCGCGATCGTCTTCTCGCTCATGAAAACGAGCATGCCTGCGCTGCGGCCGGACACCAACACCCGCTCGGTAGTGCAGCGATACCCGAGCGGTATCGATCTCAGCCGTCTGCCGTCCTAGCCTGTACCCATGGAAATACGCGAGCTGCGGTACTTCGTCGCCGTCGCCGAGGAGTTGCACTTCGGCAAGGCTGCCCAGCGCCTCGGGATAGCCCAGCCGCCACTGTCCCGCGCGATCACCCAGCTCGAGCGGCGGCTCGGAATCGCACTGCTGGAACGCACCAGCCGCAAGGTCACGCTCACCGAGGCCGGAGCCGTGCTGCTGGCCGAAGGACGCGAGATCCTCAGCGCGGTGACCGCGGCTGAGCGGCGTACCCAACGGGCCTCCACGGCACACCCCAGCCTCGTGCTCGCCGTCAAATCCGGCACCGGTGGTGAGCTGCTGACGAAACTGCTCGACGCCTACGCCGCGGAACCCGGCGCAGCCACTGTCGATCTGCTGCTCTGCGAGGCGCACCAGCACCGGCAGCTGCTGCGGGAGGGACAAGCCGACGTGGCTCTGCTGCACCTGCCCTTCGACTCGGCAGCCGGGCTCGACACCGAAACCCTGTCCACCGAGGGACAGGTCGCGATCCTGCCGGCCTCGCACCCGCTCGCCATCCGCTCTCAGGTCCGGATGGCCGACGTCACCACACTGCCCAAGCTCCCGATGGCCCGCTGGCCCGGTCCCGACGGCAGCTACCCAGAAGGCCCGGGCGCGGAGATACGGAACCTGACACAGGTCTTCCAGCTGATCGCGCTCGGCCGTACCACCGTGGTCATTCCCGAGTCAGCCGGCACCGACCTGCGCCGGGACCTCGCCGCGGTGCCGGTCCTGGACGCTCCGCCTGTGACCACGGTGATCGCCTGGCCGCCGCACAGCCGCCTGCGTGCAGTTGCTGACCTGGTCCGCGTTGCAACACTCCTTTGAACCCGGATCAGTTAGGCGGCCACCCGACGACAGCCTCGATCAGGCAACTGGCAGCTCAACGCCCCGGCCTCAGCAGGGTAGTGTCCTTGACGGTCTGCCGCCCTGAGCGGAAATCCGCACCACGATCGCCCGCCGCAGCTGTCCTTCGCCGTCCGGCTGATCCGCTGCACGCGGCAGCCTTCCTCCATGCTGACCGGCCGACGAACAAACCCGGGCGACGTCCCACGACCAACGCCAAGCAGGTCCTGGAAACAGTCCGCTGACCGCCGGGCGGCACATCGATTACCCGGCCAACGCTGCGAGACGAGCCGCTAGAAGGCCGCCGCCCAACTGCCCTGGTCGGGCCGCGAGTTGTCCGGCCTCGCGTCAGGGCAGGGCCAGGACGCAGAACTCGTGGCCCTCCGGGTCGTTCAGGCATGTCCACGGGACATCGCCCTGCCCGAGGTCGAGGTCGGTGGCGCCGAGCGCACGCAGCCGGGTCACCTCCGCCGCCTTGTCGTCACCGGCGTACGGCAGCAGGTCGAGATGGACGCGGTCCGGCACGGTTTTCCCGTCGGGCGTGCGGAGGAACTCGAGATACGGGCCGACGCCCTTGGCCGAGCGCAGCGACGCGTGATCGTCGCGCACCTCGTGCAGGGTCCAGTCCAGCGCCTCGCCCCAGAACCGGGCCATGGCCCGTGGTTCCACGCAGTCGACCACCACCGCGGCGATCGGCCCGGTGTCCCGGTAGATCTCCCGGGGCTCCAGCACGCAGAACTCGTTGCCCTCCGGATCGGCGAGGACCGTCCACGGCACCTGGTCCTGCCCCACGTCGGCGGGTGTCGCGCCGAGAGCCTCAAGGCGCGCGACCAGCTCCGCCTGATGGGCCGCGGAGGTGGTGGCGAGGTCGAGGTGTACGCGGTTCTTCGCCGTCGTCTTGGGTTCCGGGACAGGAACGAGGTCGATACCGAGGACGGCCGGGTGCGGCCAGACGAGGCCGCCGGCGGGCCCGACGTAGGTGGTCACGCCGGGGCTGTAGGCGCTCCAGCCGAGCGCCTCCGCCCAGAACCGGCCGACCGCCGGGGGGTCGACAGCCTTGATGTTCACGTGAACAGGTCGCAGTGGCATGCCGACGATCCTAGGTACCCGCTCTGCCGCCTCGGGTGAACCGGCCACCCGGCAGAAAAGATCTGGGCGGCGATGTCGAGAACCCGCGTCCGGCTCCGTCCCCGGGGTGCACGCGACCACAATGGGTCGCACGAGCACCGAGGAGAACCAGGATGGCCAAGTACCTGCTGCTGAAGCACTACCGAGGCGCCCCCGCCGCGGTCAACGACGTGCCGATGGACCAGTGGACACCGGAGGAGATCTCGGCGCATCTGCAGTACATGAACGACTTCGCGGCCCGGCTGGAGAAGACCGGCGAGTTCGTCGGCGGTCAGGCACTCGCCCCTGAAGGCGCATGGGTCCGCTACGACGGTGAGGGGCGCCCGCCGGTCACCGACGGACCGTTCGCGGAGACCAAGGACCTCATCGCCGGCTGGATGGTCATCGACGTCGACAGCTACGAGCGCGCCGTCGAACTGGCCGGGGAGCTGTCGGCCGCCCCGGGGGCGGGCGGCAAGCCGATCCACGAGTGGCTGGAGGTGCGCCCGTTCCTGGCCGCGAACCCCAGCACCACGGAGTGCCCCCACCGGTGAACGAGGTCCTGCTCAGGAGCCTCACGCCGAGTGTGCTCACCGTCCTCGTCCGCCGCGGAGCCGACTTCGCGGCGGCCGAGGACGCCGTACAGGACGCGCTGGTGGAGGCCCTGCGTGTCTGGCCGGCCGATCCGCCGCGGGATGCGAAGGGCTGGCTGATCACCGTCGCCTGGCGCAAGTTCCTGGACGCGACGCGCGCCGACGCCGCCCGCCGTCGGCGTGAGGACCGCGTCGAGGAGGAGCCGGCGCCCGGTCCGGCGCCCGCGGTGGACGACACGCTCCAGCTCTACTTCCTGTGCGCCCACCCCTCGCTCACCCCGTCGTCGGCGGTCGCGCTCACGCTGCGCGCCGTCGGCGGGCTCACCACCCGCCAGATCGCCCAGGCCTACCTGGTGCCCGAGGCGACCATGGCGCAGCGCATCAGCCGGGCCAAGCGCACCGTCTCCGAGGTGCGTTTCGACCAGCCCGGCGACGTGGCCACCGTGCTGCGCGTGCTGTACCTGGTCTTCAACGAGGGCTACTCCGGCGATGTCGACCTCGCGGCCGAGGCCATCCGGCTCACCCGGCAGCTCGCGGCCGCGATCGACCATCCCGAGGTGGCCGGGCTGCTCGCCCTCATGCTGCTCCACCATGCCCGGCGTGCCGCCCGGACCGCGCCCGACGGCAGCCTGGTGCCGCTCGCCGAGCAGGACCGCAGCCGGTGGGACACGAAACTGATCGCCGAGGGCGTGGTCGTCCTGCAGGCCGCCCTCGCCCGGGACCGGCTGGGCCAGTATCAGGCCGAAGCCGCCATCGCGGCCCTGCACGCCGACGCGCCCGCGGCCGAGGAGACCGACTGGGTGCAGATCGTCGAGTGGTACGACGAGCTCCTGCGCGTGGCCGACAGTCCCGTCGTCCGTCTCAACCGGGCGGTGGCCGTCGGCGAGGCCGACGGCCCGCGCGCGGGCCTTGCGGCGCTCGCGGAGCTGGACGCCGCACTGCCCCGTCACGCCGCGGTGGCGGCCTATCTCCACGAGCGCGACGGCGACCTGGCGACGGCGGCACGGCTGTACGCCGAGGCGGCCCACAAGGCGTCCAACCTCGCCGAACGCGACCACCTGACCCGCCAGGCCGCCCGCCTCAACGCCCGCCGACGGCACTGAGCGTTCGCCGTCCCGACGTCAGCGGTCGGTGGGGTACGCCGGGCGGTCGCGGCCGACCGTCAACGGGGCCGGGCGGTAGGCGACGTACGCCGCTCCGTCCAGACCGAGCGCCGTGGCGGACCGCTGGAGCGCTTCCGGGGTCGCGGCGTCGTCCCAGCGACCGGTGGTGACGCGGTGTTCGAGAGCGTGCAGGGCGGCCACGGTCTCGGCGGTGGTGAACGCGCAGTGGCCCTGCCGCTCGACGTACGCCTGTCGCAGCAGCGCGCCGTCGCCGGAGGCGCGCACGCGGGCGGCGAAGCGGTTCTCCTGCTGCACCGGGACCAGGTTGTCGGCGGTGGTGTGCACGTCGAGCAGGGGCACCTCGAGGCCCTGGCCCGCGGAGGACGTCCGCTGCGCGGTGCTCACCGCGGCGGGGTCCGCGTTGATCGTGGTGCCCTCGGTCAGCGTGCGCAGTTCGGCCCGCAGGTCGAGACCGGCTGCCCGGTAGAGGGCACGCACCTGGGAGGCGTGTTCCGAGCCGGCCAGCAGTCGGGCGTAATCCACGCCCCGGTTCCAGGAGTTGTTGCCGCCGGCGGACTGCTCTATGGCGTACCGGCCGCCCTCGACGAACGACAGGATGCCCTGCGCGAACCAGTCGTACTGCTGCTCCTCCTGGCCCGCCCAGTCGGTCGCGGCGGGCCGGTCCTTTCCGGGCGACCAGGCGGGCAGGTTGAGGAAGGCGGCGGCCAGCGCGACCCGGGCCCGGCCCTGCGGGGTGGACTGCGCCGCGGTGACCGCCTTGGTGAGCAGGTCGGCGGTGGCGGACGCCTCGGCGGAGGTGCCGAAGCGCACGAGTTTCACGTCCTGTCCGGGCAGCAGCAGGCGGGCGATGGTGTACTCGGCGTCCAGCTGGTAGTTGTCCAGATCCGTGCCGCCCGCGACCAGTCCGCACTGGCCGAGCGCGCCGTCAATGCGCCCGCCGCCGTCGCGGGCGAGCTGCGCGTTGACGAGTCCTCCCATGGACTGGCCGATGGCCAGGGTGCGCCGGGGGGTTCCGATTTTCTCGGTGACGGCGTCGAGCGTGGCGAACTGGTCGCGTTCGGCGCTGCTCAGTGCCCACATCGAGCCGTGGGGGTCGTACGACGAACCGGACATGGCGTAGCCCTCCGCGAGCAGTTCGGTGCGCACGGCGTCGGTGGGGGCGTCCCTGGCGACGGTGGGGCCGAAGCCGTGGCTGAACAGCAGCAGGGTGCCGTTCCAGTGGTCGGGTACGTCCGCGATCCAGGTGGCGCCGTCGGTGAGGGTGCCGGTGAGGTGGGTCGTGGCCGGGGTGTCCGCCTGGGCGGCCGGGGCGGGCAGGGTGGTGAGCGCCGCGGACGCCAGCGTGACCAGGGCGGTCAGGGCGATACGCAGACGGGTGCGGGGGATGCGGGTACGGGTTCCGGCAGGCATGGTGCGGCTCCTCGGGGCGGATGCGGGCGTGCGGGGCGGGCGGGCCGGAGAAGATGCTCAGTGCACTGAGCGAACACGCCGAGGAATGTAGGGCTGTTTTTTCGCTGCCGTCAATAGAATGCACAACCTTGGCAGGTCGTCATGGGTGGAAGGGCCATTCACCTCGGAGAATCCCGTACCGGGGCAATATTCCTCCCCCTCACAAGATGCGCATCCGGTGCCATGCCGGCAGCCATCCCCCGTCCGCGACACCTGAGCCGGCCCGAGCGAACCGCATGGAAGCGGCGTTCAACCGTTCGGTTGAACGCCGCTTCCATCTCTGAGCGACCTCATCGCTCCGCACGGACGACGCGAGGCATCCTCCGGCCGCACAAGAATGACCACGGCCCGTGGCGCGCACCGGGCCGCTTACGCCACCCCCTGAGAGAGGTCTCCTGGCATGCCCAGTTTCCCCAGCAGACGACGTGTCCTCGCCGTGGGCGCCGGTGCCGCCCTCGGCGCCGGTGCCTTCGGCGCCTCGGCGGTTCCGGCGTCGGCCTCGCCCGCCGCCGCGTCGGGGCGGTCGTCCCGGCAGGAGGAGGCGAGGTCCCTCGACGAGCTCTACCGGGCCGCTCTGGCGGAGGGCGGGAAACTGGTCGTCTACGCCGGCGGTGACACACCGACTCAGCAGGACGGCACCAAGGCCGCCTTCAAGGCCCGCTTTCCGGACATCGACCTGACGCTGATCGTCGACTACAGCAAGTACCACGACGTGCGGGTGGACAACCAGTTCGCCACCGACACCCTCGTTCCGGACGTGGTGCAGTTCCAGACCCTCCAGGACTTCGACCGCTGGAAGCAGCAGGGGCGTCTGCTGCACTACAAGCCCGCCGGGTTCTCCAAGGTCTACGACAAGTTCAAGGACCCGCAGGGCGCATGGGTGGCCACGAGTGCGATCGCCTTCAGCTTCCTGTACAGCACCGCGGCACTCGGCTCGGACGTGCAGCTCACCCCGCGCGACCTGGTCGACCCGAAGTGGAAGGGCAAGATCGCCTCGTCGTACCCGCACGACGACGACGCCGTGCTGTACCTCTACACGCTGTACGCCCAGCAGTACGGGTGGCAGTGGGTGGCCGAACTCGCCGCCCAGGAGGTGCAGTTCGCGCGCGGCAGCAACTCCCCCGGCGACGCCGTCCGCGGCGGTCGGAAGCCGATCGGCATCGGCACCTCGGGTTCGGCGACCGGGTCGTCCCCGGTGAAGTTCGCGATCGACGCGCCGCACCCGTTCATGGCCTGGGGCCAGCGGGCCGCGATCCTCAAGCAGGCCAAGAACTCCACGGCAGCCAAGCTGTTCCTCAACTGGCAGCTGTCCACGGAGCACCAGCAGGCGTCCTTCAACGGCTGGTCGGTACGGACCGACGTCACTCCCCCGGCCGGTCTGAAGCAGATCTGGGAATACCCCAACGCGCACGTGGACGGCTTCCCCCGCTTCATGGCCGACCGCGCCGAGGTGGAACGCTGGAAACAGACGTTCGCGCTGTACTTCGGTGAGGTCAAGGGCGACCCCACGCCGGGCTGGCCCGGGCTGCACCCGGGAGCCTGAGCGTCGGCGGGGCTGCCGTCTCCGTACGCTCCGTACGGCGGTCGCACAGCCCCGCTCTTCACATGCGTCATACGGACCGTGGATAGACTCGAACCCCTGTCCCAATGGATCTTTCATCCAGGGGGTTTGTCGTGTCCGATCCCGGGTCCGTCCGCGCTTCCGTGCCGGCCGGCCGCAGACGGTTCGCTGCGAGCCAGCTGCCGCATCTGGTGTTCTTCCTCGTGGTCGGCGCCGCACTGGTCCGTCTCGCCCGGCTGAACATCCCGCTGTGCTGGGACATCGTGACCGTCAGCGGGCTGCTGGCCGTGACCTACGCGGCCGGGCTGGCGCTGCGGCCCAGGCTCGACGGGCGCGCCCGGTACGTCTGGGTCGCCGTCCTCCTCCTGCTGTGGGCGATCCTCGTCCTGATCACCCCGCCGCCTCTGGCCGGCGCCTACGTCTGGTGTGCCGTGCCGCTGGCGTGCGTGGCGCTGTACACGCTCGGGGACCGTGCAGCCGGTGCGGCGCTGGCCGCCATCACGGCCCTGCTCGTTGGTCAGCTGACCCGGACCGCGGGCGGTTTCGACCCGGAGATGGTGCTGATCCCGGTGGTGGCCGTCTGGGGCACGGTGGCTCTGTACCGGACGCAGCAGCGCAACGTCGCGGAGCGGCAGCGGCTGGTCGAGGAACTGCGCAGTACACGGGACGTACTGGCGGACGAGCGGCACCGCAGCGGAGCGCTCGAGGAACGTGCGCGCATCGCAAGGGATCTGCACGACACGCTCGCCCAGGAACTGTCCGGGAGCCTGATGCTGCTGCAGGCGGCCGAGCGGGACTGGGAGGAGCGGCCCGAGGTCGCCCGCAGCCGCGTGCGCGCCGTCGCCGACGGTCTGGACGCGGGGCTCGCCGAGACCCGGCGTATCATCCAGGACCTTGCCCCGCCCACCGTCGCCCAAGACGGGCTGACGGCTTCCCTCCGGCTGCTGTGCGCCCGGACTCACCAGCTGGGCGGGCCCGGGCCCGTCAGGTTCCACACGGTGGGAACCCCGGCCCCCGGTCTGGACGAACACGCGGCCACCGCCTTCTTCCGGGTGGCGCAGAGCACGCTGGCGAACGTCCGCGAGCACGCACACGCGTCCAGCGTGTCCGTGACGCTGCGCCATCTCGCCGACCGGGTCGAGTTGGAGGTGTGCGACGACGGTGTCGGCTTCGACCCCGCCCGCCTCGGCGGGACTCTCCGGTCGGGCCGGGGCTTCGGTCTGCCCTCGGCCCGGGAGCGGCTGCGCCGGGAGGGCGGTGACCTGGCTGTCGACAGCGCCCCGGGGCAGGGCACGCGGATCCGGGCCAGCGTCCCCCGCCGGCCGTCGCGGCCCGGGGCGGAAGCGCCGCTGTCCGTGGCGGCGGCCCGATGACGGGCGCAGCACTTCGCGTTCTGATCGCCGATGACCATCCGGTCGTACGGGCCGGGCTGTGCGCCCTGTTGGAGGGCGCAGCCGACCTCGACGTGATCGCGGAGGCCGGCAGCGGGGAGGAGGCCGTGCGGCTGGCCCTCGAGCTGGGGCCCGACGTGGTGCTGATGGATCTGCGTTTCGCGGGCACGAACTCCGGCATCGACGGGATCGAGGCGATCCGCCGGCTGGCCGCCGAGGCTCCGGGCATGCCTGTGGTGATGCTGACGAGTTATTCCGGACGGGCCGACGTCGTGCGCGCGTTGGAGGCCGGCGCGCGCGGCTACGTCCTCAAGGCGGGGCCGCCGGAGGACCTGTTCCGGGCCGTACGCAGCGCCGCCGAGGGCGGCTTGGGCCTCGCGGCGGAGGTCGTGGGCGACCTCGTCGGGCAGGTGGTCAGCCCCGCGCCGGAGCTGACGCAGCGGGAGAAGGAGGTCGTCCGGTTGATGGCCGACGGACACAGCAACCGCTCCATCGCGGGGGCCCTGTACCTGGCGGAGGCGACGGTGAAGACCCACCTGGTGCGCATCTACCGGAAACTCGGCGTCGACAACAGGGCGGCTGCGGTGGCCGAGGCGGTCCGCCGGGGCCTGCTGGAACTCACCTGAGCACCGGAGCAGCGGTATGCGGGCCGTTGCATACGTCGGCGATATGTTCCGCTGCCTAGGCTGCACCCATGCGTGTGCTGATCGTGGAGGACGAGCCCTACCTGGCCGAAGCCGTCCGTGACGGTCTGCGGCTGGAGGCGATCGCCGCCGACATCGCCCGCGACGGCGACTGCGCCCTGGAGCTGCTCAGCGTCAACTCCTACGACCTCGCGGTGCTCGACCGGGACATCCCCGGCCCGTCCGGTGACGAGGTCGCCCGGCGCATCGTCGCTTCCGGCAGCGGTATCCCGATCCTCATGCTCACCGCCGCCGACCGGATCGACGACAAGGCGTCCGGCTTCGCGCTCGGCGCCGACGATTACCTCACCAAACCGTTCGAGCTGCGGGAGCTGGTCATGCGGCTGCGGGCGCTGGACCGCAGACGCGCGCACGCCCGGCCCCCGATCCGCGAGATCGCGGGCCTGCGGCTGGACCCCTTCCGCCGGGAGGTCTTCCGCGACGGACGCTATGTCGCGCTCACCCGCAAGCAGTTCGCCGTGCTAGAGGTCCTCGTCGCCGCCGAAGGCGGAGTCGTCAGCGCCGAAGAGCTGCTGGAGCGGGCCTGGGACAACAACGCCGACCCCTTCACCAACGCCGTCCGGATCACCGTCTCCGCCCTGCGCAAACGACTCGGGGAACCATGGCTCATCGCCACGGTGCCGGGCGTCGGCTACCGCATCGACACCAGCACCCCACCCGGCGGCACGCATGAATAGACGCCCAGGGCTCAGCGCCCGGTTGAAACTCACCCTCAGCTACGCCGGATTCCTTCTCCTTGCCGGCGCTCTCCTGCTGGCCGTGATGTGGGTGTTCGTGCTGCGCTGGCTCCGGACCGACGACCCCAAAGCCATCCAGCACAGGTTCGGCGTGGTCATCATCACCGGGTTCAACCGCTCCGACGCCCTGCGCGGCTTCGTGCCCGCCGCAGCCGTAGCACTGGCCTTCCTCCTCGTCTTCGGCCTCCTGGGTGGTTGGCTCCTCGCCGGCCGGATGCTCGTGCCGCTGACCCGGATCGGTGAGGCGGCACGGATGGCCGCGAACGGGTCGCTGTCCCACCGGATCCGCCTGGAAGGCCGCGAGGACGAGTTCCGCGAACTCGCCGACACGTTCGACACCATGCTTGAACAACTGGAGTCCCACGTCGCCGGGCAGCAGAGGTTCGCCGCGAACGCGTCCCACGAGCTGCGCACCCCGCTGGCGATCTCCCAGACGCTCCTCGACGCCGCCCGCAAGGACCCGACGCGGGACCAGGGCGAACTCATCGAGCGCCTCCACACCGTCAACACGCGGGCGATCAACCTCACCGAGGCCCTCCTGCTGCTCAGCCGCGCCGACGCCAGGAGCTTCACGCGCGAGCCCGTCGATCTCTCCCTCATGGCCGAGGAAGCCGCCGAAACGCTGCTTCCTCTTGCCGAGAAGCGCCGGATCACGCTGGACGTCACCGGCGAGCCGACACAGACCTTGGGCTCCGCGGCGCTCATCCTGCGGATGGTGACGAACCTCGTCCAGAACGCCATCGTGCACAATCTCCCCGCCGGCGGAACCGTGACGGTCCACACCGAAACTCAGCACGACGTCGGTGTGCTGCGGGTCGAGAACACCGGCCCGCCGCTCCCGCCGGAGCTGGTACCGACCCTCACCGAACCCTTCCAGCGCGGAACGGAACGCGTACGCTCCGACGAACATGCCGGCGTCGGCCTCGGCCTGGCCATCGTGCACAGCATCGTCCGGGCCCACGAGGGCACCCTCGACCTCGCACCCCGCCCCACCGGCGGCCTGGTCGTCACGATTCGACTTCCCGGCGCACCGCAGTCCTCGTCCCCGAGCGGGCCCCAATAGATCGGCGCTCCCGTCGACTTCGGCGCCGTGCGCTCCGTGCGCGGGACCGAAAGCGATGACCGACCGGACCGGTTCCGGGTGCCGTACGGCGAGCAGCTCGACCACCTGTCCGCCCATGGAGTGGCCGACGGCCGGCACCGGGCCGTGGCCGAGCGCCTCGACCAGGGCGGCCAGGTCGTCCGCCATCTCCTGCGGTGTGTTGCCCTGTTCCGGCACCTCGCAGCGGCCGTGGCCGCGCAGATCGGGGACGATCACGTGGCAGCGGTCGGTCAGGGCCTCGGCATGGACCGACCACTCCCGGCCGTCGCCGCAAGGCCGATCACGTCCGGCCCGGTCAATCCGCGGCCGCCCGCTCCCCTTCCGGGCGCCTGCGCAAGGTGCGCTCGGTGAGCGACTGCGGCTGCCAGACGCCGTCGGCCCGGTAGAGGTCGGTGCCGGGCGCCACGATCTCGTCGATACGGTCGAGCACCGCGTCGTCGAGCAGCAGATCGGCCCCCTTGAGCAATGACGCGAGCTGGTCCATGGTGCGCGGACCGATGATCACCGATGTGACGCCCGGATGCACCAGCGGGAAGGCGACGGCCAGTTCCGGCAGGGTACGGCCCATCTCCTCGGCGAGCGCGACGAGTTGCTCGACGGCCTCGAACTTCGCCGGGTTGCCCGGGGCCTCGGGGTCGAAGCGGTGCGGGGTGAGTCTGGCGCGACCGGCGGTGAGGTCGACGGGGCGGCCCGCGCGGTAGGCGCCGGACAGGAATCCCGAGGCCAGCGGCGACCAGGTCAGCACGCCCATGCCGAGGCGCTGCGCGGTGGGCAGCACGGCCCGTTCGATGCCACGCGCGAGCAGCGAGTACGGCGGCTGCTCCGTGCGCATCCGCATCAGTCCGCGCCGCTCCGCCACATGATCGGCCTCGACGAGGTCCTCGGCGGGGAACGTGGAGCAGCCGAATGTCCGGATCTTGCCCGCCCTGACCAGGTCGGTGAGGACGGACAGTGTCTCCTCGATGTCGGTGGTGGGGTCGGGTCGGTGCACCTGGTAGAGGTCGATCCACTCCGTGTCCAGGCGCCGCAGGCTGTCCTCGACCGCCTTGAGGATCCAGCGGCGCGAATTGCCGCTGCGGTTGCGCCCCTCCCCCAGCGGAAAGTGCACCTTGGTGGCGAGCACGACGTCGTCGCGTCTGCCCTTGAGAGCCTTGCCGACGATCTCCTCGCATTCGCCGGCCGAGTACATGTCGGCGGTGTCGACGAAGTTGATGCCCGCATCGAGTGCCGCATGGATGATGCGGGCGCTGTCCTCGTGGTCGGGATTGCCGACGGCACCGAACATCATCGTGCCGAGGCAGTGCGTGCTGACCTCGATGCCGGTCTTGCCGAGGACTCGATAGCGCATTGCGGTGCTCCGTCGCTGGCGGGGGGCGGGTCGGAAGCGTGACTCTAGGACGTGGAGTGCACTCGACCGCAAGGGCGACCCGACCCGTCCGCTCGTCGGCCGACGACGGGGGCCCACGTCAAAACGGTCAGGTGGCCGACTCGTCCGGCGTGCAGGCCTGCCTGGCACTGCGGTGGAGAACTTCCGCGGTGTGCTGTCCCAGGTGCGGCGGCGGCAGACGGTACTGGGCGGGTGTCCTGCCCAGGGCGATGGGGTTCGCGATCTGGCGGGAGGGTGTGCCGGCTCCGTGGGCGGGTGCGGCGGGAATGTCGATGATGCCGGGAACACCGAGTTTCCGCGCGAAGTCGAAGGCCTCGTCGAGGGTGTTGACCGGTCCGGCGGGCACGCCCGCGGCCAGCAGGACCGACGACCAGTGGTCCGCGCCCGCGGCGCCCAGTCGTTCGCTCAGGATGTCCCTGAGTTCGGTGCGATGGGCGACCCGGTCCGCATTGGTGCGGAAGCGGTCGTCGAGCGCGAGGCCGGGCTCGCCGACGATCTCGGCGAGCGCCGCGAACTGCCGGTCGTTGCCCACCGCGATCGCGAGGGGACGATCGGCGGCCGGAAACGTCTCGTACGGCGCGATGCTCGGGTGCGCGTTGCCGAGGCGCCCCGGAACCACACCGGCGACGGCGAACGCGGACGCCTGGTTGACCATGGCCGACAGCAGCGAGCCGAGCAGATTGACCTCGACGCGCTGCCCTTCCCCGGTGGCGTCCCGGTGCCGGAGGGCGGCAAGGACGCCGAGTGTGGCGTGCAGACCGGTGATCACGTCGACGAGTGCCACGCCCGCCTTCGTGGGCTCCCCTGCCGGGTCCCCGGTCACGCTCATCAGACCGCCGACGGCCTGCACGAGCAGGTCGTATCCGGGAATCGTCGCACCGGCACCGGCCCCGAACCCGCTGATCGAGCAGTAGACCAACCCCGGGTGCCGGGCGAGGAGTTCGCGATGCCCGAGCCCCAGGCGCTCCATCGTGCCGGGGCGGAAGTTCTCCACCAGGACGTCGGACTCGGCGACCAGGGCACGCGCCTGCTCCAGGCCGGCCTCGGTCGTGAGGTCCAGGGCGACGGACCTCTTGTTGCGGTTGACACTCAGGAAGTACGTCGACGTGCCGTCCCGGTCGGTCGGGGGCCGCCAGGCCCGGGTGTCGTCCCCCGTGCCCGGCCGCTCCACCTTCACCACGTCGGCGCCGAGATCGGCGAGCAGCATGGTGGCGTAGGGCCCCGCGAGGACCCGGGAGAAGTCGGCGATGCGCAGACCCTCCAGCGCGCCGCGCCCGACTCCGCCGAGAACGCCGGACGGCCCGTCCGGTGCGTTGTCCCGAGTGCTCACGCACCCTCCTCCTGTGATCGTTTTGCTCACGCGGCCGCCGGCGCGAACGCACTGCCCGTCATCGGCCGGCGTCGCGGCGCTCGACGCTGAAGTCGAACGCCAGGGTTCCCGCGTCGCGTGCCGATACTCCGCCGTCCACCGTGAGTACCGCGCCGTTGACGAACGACGCTGCGGGCGAGAGCAGCCAGGCAATCGCCTCGGCGACCTCGGACGGGTCGCCGGGGCGCCCCGCGGGCACCAGCTTCGTCGCTTCTTCGTAGGCCTCGTCCACGCCGCCTCCGAGCCCGGACTCCTCGGCGAAGCGGGCCATACGACGATCAGCCATCTCGGTGCGCACCCAGGTGGGGCACACCGTGTTGGCGCGCAGCCCCTGGCTGCCGTAGTCGACGGCCAGCGAGCGGCACAGTTGAAGCAGCGCGGCCTTGGAGGTGGCGTACGCGGCGTTGCCGACCCCGTTGCGCAGCGCCGCGACGGAGGCGACGGCAACGACCGAACCACGGGTCTCCAGCAGATGCGGAAGTGCGGCGCGCAGCAGCAGGAAGGGGCCCGTCAGGTTGGTGCGCATCACCAACTCCCATGTCTCGTCCGAGAGATCTCCCACCGCGCCGCTGCGTCCGACGCCCGCGTTGAGGACCAGTCCGTCGAGCCTGCCGTAGCGGGAGACCGTGGCCTCGACGAGCTCGCCCACGGCGGTCGCATCCGTGAGGTCGGCTACGTGCGGAAGGGCACCCGTTTCGTCGGCGACGCGCTGCAGCGGCTCGGGCCGTCGGCCACCGATGACGACCTCGTGTCCGCCGGCCCGAAGCAGCCGGGCAGTCGCGGCACCGATGCCGGTGCCTCCGCCGGTTACCACTACAACACGCTTGTCCGACATGGCCGTTGGGCCTCCTCATCAACCGGAAATCGGGCCTGCGTGATCTTACGCCCGCCCGGTCGGGGACCTCGGCCCACGCGTGGTTCGGCGAGGTCCGGCCGGTGCTCCACATCGCCGGGGGTGAAGTGCCTGATGGTCACCCCCGGGTCGGTTTCCTGTGCCCCTTGACCTCAACTGCGCTTGAGGGACGAGCCTTCAGGCATGGACATCGAAGAGATGCAGCGACAGCTGCAGACCCTGACCGACCGTGCCGAGATCACCGATCTGCTGGACCGCTACCTGCGTTCCCTGGACGAGGGGGTCTTCGACGAGGAATGGGCCCGCGCCTTCCACACCGAAGACGTCACCGCCGAGATGCCCATCGGCACCGTCCATGGCCGCGATGCTCTGCTGGCCCGGGTCCGGCAGGGCATGGCGCTCTTCGACCGAACCGTGCACATGGGCACCAACGCGATCATCGAGATCGACGGTGAGCGGGCCACCACGCGTGGCGCCCAGCTGAGCACCCACGTCCTGGCGGACGGCACCGGCGGCGTCTTCATCTCCGCCGGGCACGCCGATGCCGAACTGGTCAGGACGGCCGAAGGGTGGCGGATCTCCGCCTCGAGCCTGCGGGTGGTGTGGACCCAGGGTCCCCCTCCGCAGGTGCCGACACCCACTACAGGCGGGGCTTGACGCCTGGGCGAACGGCTGAGCCCGCACCCCTCAGGGGGCTGCCCGGGCGGCCCTGGGCGGTTCATTCGGTGCTGGGCCGCGCGAGTCCGAGGTCGTAGGCGAAGATCACGGCCTGGATGCGGTCCCGGGCACCGATCTTGGCGAGGACGCGGCCCACATGGGTTTTGACGGTGGATTCGGACAGGACGAAGTGCGCGGCGATCTCGCCGTTGGTCCAGCCCTTGCCGACGGCGACGAGGATCTCGCGCTCGCGGTCGGTGAGGGAGGTCAGCCTCGGGTCCTCGACGAGGCCGCCCCGGTGCGCGGGCACGTACTGGGCGAACTCGTCCAGGAGGCGACGGGTGAGCGCGGGCGCGATCACCGCGTCGCCGATCGCGACGGCACGGATGCCGGCGAGGAGTTCCTCGGGGCGCGCGTCCTTGAGGAGGAAGCCGCTGGCCCCGGCGCGCAGGGCGGCGTGGACGTACTCGTCGAGGTCGAAGGTGGTGAGCACGAGGACGCGCGAGCGCTCGCCGGCGGCGACGATGCGGCGGGTGGCCTCGATGCCGTCCATGCCGGGCATCCGGATGTCCATCAGGACGACGTCCGGGCGCAGTTCGGCGGCCTTGCGTACGGCCTCGGCGCCGTGGGCGGCCTCGCCGACGACCTCGGTCTCGGCGACGGAGTCCAGGAGGATGCGGAAGCCGTAGCGTTGCAGCGGCTGGTCGTCCACGACGAGCACCGTCGTCACCGGACACCGCCTTGGGGCGTGAGGTCGAGGACGGCCTCGACGCTCCAGCCTCCGCCGCCCGCCGGTCCCGCGCTGACGGTCCCGCCGTACAGCGCCGCCCTCTCCCGCATGCCCACCAGTCCGTGCCCTTCCTCGTGCGGCCCCGGCGCTGTCGCCGGGCCGGTGTCCTGGACCCGGATGGTCAGCCGGGTGTCCGTCTCGACGATCGCCAGGTGCACCCGGGTGTCGGTGTCGGCGTGTTTGATGGTGTTGGTGAGGGCTTCCTGGACGATGCGGTACGCCGTCAGCTGCACTCCGCTGTCGAGGGCGTCCACGTCGCCGGAGGTCCGGTAGACGACCTCCAGTCCTGCGGCGCGCACCTTGGCGCACAAGGCGTCGATGTCCGCGATGCCGGGCTGCGGGCTGAGTTCGGGCCCGGCCGGAGGGCCGTCCACCGCCTCGCGCAGCACACCGAGTACGCGCCGCAGCTCGCCCAGGGCCTGGCGGCCGGTGTCCCCGATGAGCTGGAGGGCCTCCTTGCCGCGTTCGGGAGCGAGGTCACTGGCGTAGGCGCCGGCGTCGGCGAGGGTGATGATGACGGACAGGTTGTGGCCGACGATGTCGTGCATCTCGCGCGCGACCCGGGTGCGTTCGGTCACCGCGGCCAGCCTGCTGCGCTGGTCCCGTTCGATCTCCAGCCGGGCGGCCCGCTCCCGCAGTCCGGCCAGCTGGGCCCGGCGGATGCGGACCATCAGGCCGAGCGCGAGGGCCGCGGTCGTGGTGCTCAGCAGGAAGAACAGCGCGTCCCAGACGGACATGGCCGCGGACACCCGCAGGGCGACCAGCACCATGGCGCCCGCCATGGCGGCGCAGGCCCATGGCAGCTGCTTCAGCCGCCCGTGCAGGGCCAGGCTGTACAGGGCGACGAAGAGGGCGATGTCCGCGCGCAGCACCGCGTTCAGGGACCACTGCAGGACGAACACCGCGGCGATGACGCCGAAGGCGGCCAGGGGCCTGCGCCGCCGCCAGAGCAGGGGCAGCACCAGTCCGGCCTGCAGTGCCAGCATCCCGGCGAGGGGCAGCTGGGTGAAGACGAGCCGGAAGCGGCGCGGGCCGTCGCCGTCGCCGGTACCGCCGTGCAGGAGGTCGGGCAGGCAGAACATCAGGAAGACCAGGACCACGACGGCGGTGTCCAGCACCCACGGACGGTTGCGGTCGGCCTGCCTGAGCCGCTGGCCGCCCCGGGACAGACGGGCGACCAGCGGTCCCATCCCGCTGATGTCATCGGTGGTCACGGACGTCACCTGTCCATGGTGCGTCAGACGTCGCTGCGCGCGAGCCGGTAGGCCGCGCCGCCGAGCGCCAGCGCCGTCCAGCAGAGGAAGACCAGGAGCCCGGCGCCGGGCGACAGGGTCGTCGAGTCGTGGGTCAGGGCGAACAGCGACTCTCCTGCGTTGGACGGCAGGTAGGGGCTGATGTTGTCCTGCCAGGAGCTCGGCAGCAGCGAGATCAGTCCCGGGATCAGCATGAAGGTGGCCACCAGCACCGAGATCCCGCCGGCCACCGACCGCAGCAGCGCACCCAGCGCGGTGCCGATCACCCCGACCAGGCCGAGATACAGCCCGGCGCCCAGCAGGCTGCGCAGCACACCCGCGTGCGAGAAACTCATGGCCGCGGGTGTGCCCGAGACGATGCCGCTGCCGAACAGGAAGGCGACGAACGCGCCCAGCGTCCCCACCGCAAGCGCGACCAGCCCGAACACGGCCGCCTTGGACCACAGCACCGGCAGCCTGCGGGGCACCGCCGCGAGCGTGGAGCGGATCATGCCGGTCGAGTACTCCCCCGCCGTGACCAGCACGCCGAGGACTCCGAGGGCCAGCTGGGCGAAGTTCGTACCGAACAGGGACAGGCTCACGGCCGTCGACGTGGCGAAGTCCCGGTCCATGTGGCCGGAGTTGATCCCGGACTTGTACCGGCTCGCGGCGATCAGCCCGAACGCCACCAGGAACAACAGGCCGAGGCCCAGGGTGATCCAGGTCGA
Source organism: Streptomyces sp. NPDC001492 (assembly GCF_053597275.1). Taxonomy (NCBI): domain Bacteria; kingdom Bacillati; phylum Actinomycetota; class Actinomycetes; order Kitasatosporales; family Streptomycetaceae; genus Streptomyces; species Streptomyces sp. NPDC001492. Next base: position 49,341 of record NZ_JBSFHW010000015.1, read on the forward strand.
GCGGAGGGACCACAGCTTGGCCCACTCCGAGTTCAGCACGCGCCGTCCGGTCACCCGGTAGGCGGGGCGGGCGGGGGCGGTCCGGGGTTCTTCGACGGTTGCGGTGAGGGTGCTCATGCCGGCCTCCCGAGGGTCTCGATCCCGGTCGTGGATCCGTGGTACTCCACGGCCTCCCTGGTCAGGTCCATGAACGCCTCCTCCAGCGACACCGTCCTCGCGCTCAGCTCGAACAGCGGTATCCCGTGCTCGGCCGCCTTCAGGCCGATGCTGCGGGCGGTCAGCCCGGTCACCTGCAGTTCCTCGGAGCCCACCCGCCCCGTGATGTCGACGCCCGGCCCCGCAAGGACGTCCCGCAGCCGCGCCGGGTCCTGGGTGGCGACCTTCACCGTGTCGCCGCCCGCCTCGCGGATCAGGTCTCCCACGGTGGTGTCGGCCAGCAGGCGTCCCCGGCCCACGATGATGAGATGGTCCGCCACCAGCGCCATCTCGCTCATCAGATGCGAGGAGACGAACACCGTGCGGCCCTCGTCGGCGAGAGCCTTGAGCAGGTTGCGGATCCAGAGCACGCCCTCCGGGTCGAGTCCGTTGACCGGCTCGTCCAGCATCACCGTCTGCGGATCGCCCAGCAGCGCGGCCGCGATGCCGAGCCGCTGGCCCATCCCGAGGGAGAAGGCACCGGCCCTCTTCTTCGCCACGCTGGCAAGTCCGGAGAGGTCGATGACCTCGTCGACCCGGCGGCGCGGAATGCCGTGGGTCAGCGCGAGGGCCCTCAGGTGGTTGTACGCCGAGCGGCCCGGGTGGATCGACTTCGCCTCCAGCAGGGCCCCGACCTCCTGGAGCGGGGCCCGGTGGCTGGCGTAGCGATGGCCGTTCACGGTGACGGAACCGCTCGTCGGGGCGTCGAGTCCGACGATCATGCGCATGGTGGTGGACTTTCCTGCGCCGTTGGGCCCCAGGAAGCCGGTCACCGTGCCCGGCTTCACGACGAAATCGAGCCCGTCCACGGCCGTCTTGTCGCCGTATCTCTTGGTCAGCTGCCGTGCGTCGATCATGCGCGTTCTCTCTGTCGGGTTACGGCGTCCGTCGCTTCCGACGCCTCACCGGCAACGCTAGGAGCCGATCCGCCCGATCCCGTGGTACCGGGAGGCCGACCCGGGCTGAGCGCGTAGTACCGCGGTACTACGCCGCTACTCTCGGTGTCCGCTCGCGGGCTCCGCCTGGTCGCAGTCGGCGTCCCGGCCGCCGCGCGGGCCCCGCACTGCGGCATCCGGGTGCTGGAGCCCCGCTCCCGGCCCGGTCACCGTCCCGTACGCCGGGCCGATTCCTACGTTGATCGTGTGATCATCCACTTCTCGTCCCGGACAGCCGTCACCGCCTGCGCGCTCTGCGCGGCGGGTGTCCTTGCGTTCACGCCCGTCGCCGCGGGCGCGGAGCCCACCCCGCCCGGTGTGCCGCGGGCGGCGCTGCCGGATCCCTCGTTCCTGTATCGCGAGGGCACACTGGTGCGGCCCCACCACGGGGCGCCTGAGATCCCCGACGTGTCCGCGTTGTCCTGGGTGGTGGCGGACGCCCGCAGCGGGAACGTGCTGGCCGCGCACGATGCCCATCGCAAGCTGCCGCCTGCCAGCACGCTCAAGACGCTGTTCGCGTTGACCGTGCTGCCGGCGCTGCCGGCGGACGCCCGGCACACCGTGCGGCAGGAGGAGCTGGAGGACATCGGTGAGGGCAGCAGCAGGGTCGGGGTCGCCGAGGGGCGGACGTACCGGATCGCGGATCTGTGGCGCGGGGTCTTCCTCCACTCCGGGAACGACGCCGTGGACGTGCTGGCCTCGCTCAACGGCGGCTGGCAGACGACGGCCGGGCAGATGCAGGCCAGGGCCCGTTCGCTGGGGGCCCGCGACACGCAGGTGCGCTCGCCCGACGGGTACGACACGCCGGGCCAGGTGTCGTCGGCGTACGACCTGGCGGTGTTCGGCCGGGCGGGACTGCGCAATCCGGACTTCGCGCAGTACTGCGGTACGGCCGTGGCGAGGTTCCCCGGCGGGGGCGGCTGGTCGTACGAGATCGAGAACACCAACCGGCTGCTGACCGGGGCGGACGGTGTGCAGCCGTATCCGGGCCTGATCGGCGTCAAGAACGGCTACACCAGCGACGCGGGCAACACCCTCGTCGCCGCCGCCCGCCGGGGCGGGCGCACGCTCGTGGTCACCGTGATGAACCCTCAGGCGGGCGGTGGCTTCACCGTCTACGAGGAGGCGCGGGAACTGCTCGACTGGGGGTTCGAGGCCGCGGGGCGGGTCGAACCGGTGGGCTCGCTGGACGCGTTGCTGGACAAGCCCCGCCCGGGGCCGCGCGCCACGCCCGTGGCCGTCGCGCCGGACGGCGGATCACCGTGGCCGACGGCGGGGGTCATCTCGGGTGCCGTCGCACTCGGCGCGGGGGCGGTGGCGCTGATCCTGCGGCGCAAGGGCATGCTGTCGGCGCGGAGTTGACCCACCGGCAGCCACAGCAGCAGCCCCAGGGTGATCCAGGTGTAGGTGTTGCTGCCGAGGAAGCCGTCGACGCCGGACGCGTCGTGGAACCAGAGCCACACCACGCTCGTGCACAGCACCCCGTACAGAACGCCCGTCACCCGCGCGTGCCCGGCGCGGATCAGTACGGCGAACGACGGCAGCAGCCACACCAGGTGGTGCACCCAGGTGATGGGGCTGACGAGGCAGGCGGTCAGACCGGTGAGGGCGAAGGCGGCCGGCCAGTCGGCGGCGGTGACGGCCCGGCGGGTGCGCCACGCCCAGATGCCGAGGACCACCAGGACCGCCGCCGCCCACACCGCGCGGTCCGCCACGCCGAGCCGGGCCAGGATGCCCTGCAGCGACTGGTTGGAGACGTAGTCGAGGCGGCCCACCCGGCTTGTGTCCCACAGGGCCTCGGTCCAGTAGAACCGGGAGGCGTCCGGGGCCACCCAGGCGGCGAGGCCTGTCGCCGCCGCGGTGACGGCCGTCGCGACCGCCGCGGCCCGTCGGCGTCCGGCGATCAGGAGCAGTCCGATGAAGAGGGCGGGCGTGAGTTTGACCGCGGCCGCCAGGCCGATGCCGATACCTGCCCAGCGCTCCCGCCCCGTGGTCAGCAGCCAGGCGTCGGTGAGGACCAGTGCCAGCAGCAGGAGGTTGACCTGGCCGAAGCTGAAGGTGTCACGGAGCGGTTCGAACAGGGCGAGCAGGCACGCGCCCAGGGCGCAGCCGAACAGGCCGTAGCGGCGCCAGGCCCCCTCGGTGAGGACGTGCAGGACCCAGGCCAGGGCCGCCAGGTTCAGCAGCACGGATCCGGCGATCGCCGTGCGCAGGCCGACGAGGGCCATGGGCAGCATGCTGACGGCTGCGAACGGCGGGTAGGTGAAGCCGTATGCCGTACCCGGCACCCGGTAGTCGTAGAGCCGTCCGCCGTGGTGGATCCAGGAGTTGACGGCGCCGTAGTAGACGCGCAGGTCGAACCAGTCGCGCAGCAGCGGCACGGTCGCGGTGAAGGCGGTGACGGCCGTGGCGAGAGCGAGGACCAGGAGCAGTCGGCCGCGGTCGGTGCGGGGCGGGGTCATGCGGTTTCCCCCAGCGCGGGCGCCTGGGCCGCCTGGTGGACCTGCCAGAGGACCACCACGGCCAGCGCCCCGCCGGAGACGGCCAGCATCAGCTGCCCGCTGTCTACCGGCCCGCCGCTGGGCAGGGTGGCGAGCGCGAGCACGCCCGTCACGGCCGCCACCCGGTGCCGTACCGAGGTGGTGGGGGCCGCGGCGGCGATCAGGAACAGCCCCCACAGGGCGTACCAGGGGCGGATCGCCGGGCCGAAGGCGGCTACGGCGGCGAGGCTCAGGCCGAGCGCGTAGACCGGGTGGGGGCGCAGCCGCCACCATATGGCCGCGATGACGAGCGCGGTGATCGCAAGGCCGAGCAGGTGCCAGACCGGCAGGGCGAGGGGGGCGAGATCGCTGCCGAGACGCTCCAGCACGGCTCCGGTGGCGCGGCCGAGGAGGCTCGTCAGGGCCCAGTTGTGCGGGGAGACGGGGGTGTCGAGGGCGCCTATCCAGCCGTATCCCGTGCCGGCGACGGCTGTTGCGGCGACGGTGGTGGCCGCGGCGGCCAGGGCGGTCGACAGGGCTGCCTTCGCCGGGCTGCGCCCTGCCCGCACCTGGAGGACGACGACCGCGGCGAGTCCGAGCACGGCGGGCGCCTTGACCAGGGCCGCGAGGGTGACGAGCACGGCGCCCAGGACCGGCCACCGGCCGAGGGCCGCGACCAGGCCGACGCCGAGCAGGCCGAGCATGATGGCGTCGTTGTGGGCGCCGGCGACCAGGTGGAGCAGCACCAGCGGGTTGAGGGCGCCGAGCCAGAGCGCGGCGGCCGGATCGGCGCCACTGTGCCGGGCCAGGCGGGGCAGCGCGGCCGCCATCAGTGCCACGCCGAGCAGCGCGAGCAGCCGCATCCCGACCAGCCCGGCGGGCAGTTCGCCCCGGGTCAGCCCCGACAGTGCGGAGGCGACGGCGAGGAACACCGGGCCGTAGGGGGCGCCGGTGTGCTGCCACAGCGGGGCGACCTCGTCTGCCAGGGGGCCGCCGAGCTGGGCGGGGCCGTATGCGTAGACGTCCATGTGGGCGTCGACCATGGCGCCCTGCGCGAGGTAGCTGTAGACGTCCCGGCTGAACAGCGGCGGGGCCAGCAGCAGCGGGGCCGCCCAGACGGCGAGCACGAGCAGCAGTTCGCGCGGGGTGGGCGCCTCGGCGCTGCGCACGAGCCGTCCGAGCAGCACCCAGGCGGCGATCAGCAGCACCACGCCGAAGTACACGCCGACCAGGCCCAGCGCCGCACGGGCGGTTGCCGGCGCCAGCAGATCCCGCACGGGCAGGGCGCCGGACGTCTCACCCCCCAGGGCGAGGAAGGCGGTGCCGGCCAGGCCCAGCACCTGGCAGCGGCGGAGATCGACGGGGAAAGCCATGGCCAACACTCGGGAAGCGTGTCAACGCCGGGTGGCCGGAAATTGACGCGCCGCCTTCGGGGCGGGGGCCTGCGTATGACCGGCTCGTGAGCGAACGGCCGCAGCGCTCCCCGGGGCAGCCATGGCTGACCGGGTTGCTGGGCCGGTTGGGCACAGGACCGGCCCGGTTCAGAACACCGACAGGCCGGTCAGCGTGGTGAAGCGGTCCAGCGCCGCGACGCCCGCGACCGAGTTGCCGCGCTCGTCGAGGCCGGGGCTCCACACGCACAGTGTGCAGCGGCCGGGGACGACCGCGATGATGCCGCCGCCGACGCCGCTCTTGCCGGGCAGGCCCACGCGGTAGGCGAATTCGCCCGCGGCGTCGTAGGTCCCGCAGGTCAGCATCACCGCGTTGACCTGCTTGGCCTGGCTCTGGGAGAGCAGCCGGCTGCCGTCGGCGCGGATGCCGTGGCGGGCCAGGAAGCCGGTGGCGAGGGCGAGGTCCGCGCAGGAGGCGGTGAGGGAGCACTGACGGAAGTACTGGTCGAGCAGCACCGGGATCGGGTTGTCGATGTTGCCGTAGGACGCCATGAAATGGGCGAGGGCGGCGTTGCGGTCGCCGTGTGCCGCCTCGGAGGCGGCGACGTCCTTGTCGAAGTCCAGGGCCGGGTTGCCGCTCTCCGCGCGCAGGAAGGCCAGCAGTTCGCCGGCCGCGTCTTCGGTACGGGTCTGCAGGCGGTCGGTGACGACGAGGGCGCCCGCGTTGATGAACGGGTTGCGCGGGATGCCGTTCTCGTACTCCAGCTGGACCAGGGAGTTGAAGGGATTGCCGGAGGGTTCGCGGCCCACGTGCTCCCACAGTTCGTCGCCCTCGCGGGCCAGGTCGAGGGCGAGGGTGAAGACCTTGGTGAGGGACTGCGTGGAGAACGGCTCGCGCCAGTCCCCCACGCCGTACACCGTGCCGTCCAGTTCGGCGACGGCCATGCCGAAGCGGCGAGGGTCGCAGGCCGCGAGTGCCGGGATGTAGTCGGCGGGGCGGCCTCGGCCGGGGGTGCGCCCGATCTCTTCGGCGATGCGCTCCAGGACCGGCTGGTAGGCGTAGGCCGACGTCATTGTCATGATCACTATTGTGCCTCCGGGTCGGTCCTGGCGCGCGACCGTGGCTCAGGCGAGGGCGGGGCCGCTGCCCGCGAGGACCTCGGGCCGCAGCAGGTCGGTCAGACGTTCGGCGGGCAACAGGCCCTTCTCCAGGACGAGTTCGGCGACACCGCGGCCGGTTGCGAGGGCCTCCTTGGCGATGTCGGTGGCCGCGGTGTACCCGATGTGCGGGTTGAGAGCGGTCACCAGGCCGATGGAGTCCTCCACGGACTTGCGCAGCGCCTCGGTGTTGGCGGTGATGCCGTCCACGCAGCGCTCTGCGAGGGTCAGGCAAGCCGCGCGCAGATGGGTGATGGACTCCGACAGGGAGTGCAGGATGATCGGCTCGAAGGCGTTGAGCTGGAGCTGTCCGGCCTCGGCGGCCATCGTGATGGCCACGTCGTTGCCGATCACCTCGAAGGCGACCTGGTTGACCACCTCGGGGATGACCGGGTTGACCTTGCCGGGCATGATGGACGAACCGGCCTGCACCGGCGGCAGGTTGATCTCCCCCAGCCCCGCCCGCGGCCCCGACGACAGCAGCCTCAGGTCGTTGCAGCTCTTGGAGAGCTTGACGGCGATCCGCTTGAGCACCCCGGACATCTGCACGAACGCGCCGCAGTCCTGGGTGGCCTCCACCAGGTTGGCCGCGGTGACCAGCGGCAGGCCGGTGATGGCCGCCAGGTGACGGCGCGCCGACTCGGCATATCCGGCCGGCGCGTTGAGTCCGGTACCGATCGCCGTGGCACCCAGGTTGATCTCATGGATCAACTGGACGGCCTCGTCAAGACGGTTGCGGTCCTCGTCAATCATGACCGCGTAGGCGGAGAACTCTTGACCGAGCGTCATCGGCACCGCGTCCTGCAACTGTGTACGGCCCATCTTGAGCACGTTGCGGAACTCGACGGCCTTGCGGGCGAAGGCGTCCTGCAGCACGGACATCGCCTTGAGCAGTCCACGGACCGCGAAGACCGTCGCTATCTTGACGGCGGTCGGGTAGACGTCATTGGTCGACTGGCCCAGGTTGACGTCCTCGTTGGGGTGCAGGTGCTGGTAGTGGCCCTTCTGGAAGCCCAGCAGTTCCAGCGCCCGGTTGGCGACGACCTCGTTGGCGTTCATGTTGGTCGAGGTGCCCGCGCCGCCCTGGATGACGTCGACGACGAACTGGTCGTGCAGCCTGCCGTCACGGATCTCACGGCAGGCCTGGACGATGGCGGCGGCCTTCTTCGGCTCCAGCAGGCCCAGTTCCTCGTTGGCGAGGGCGGCCGCCTCCTTGACCGCGGCGAGCGCGTCGATCAGGTGCGGGTAGGCGGAGATGGGGGTGCCGGTGATGGGGAAGTTCTCCGTGGCCCGCAGGGTGTGCACCCCCCAGTAGGCGTCGGCGGGGACGTCGCGGTCTCCGAGCAGGTCGTGTTCGCTGCGGGTGGCGGCGGTCATGAGGTGCGGGTCCTCTTTCTGAGGGTGAGGGTGGGGTGGCTGGCGACGTCGGGGGTGGGGTGGAGCCGGCTCGGGCGGTACGGGGTGACGCCCGCCCGAGCCGGTCGAGGCACCGGCCCGGTGGTGACGGGGCCGGCGGTTCGTGGGCCGGCGGTTGACGTGCCGGCTGGGTGGATCCGGCTGGTGCGCGACCGGCGCGGGGGTCCGCCGGTGGCCACCGCGCACACTCGGTGGCCACCGGAGCCGTCAGGCGCAGGCCCGGACCGTGAGGGGCTCCAGCGCGCGGACCGGGCGGATCTCTCCGACCGGTTCGCCTCCGCCGAGGAGGGTCTCGCCCGCGAACCGGGTGAGGAGGGCGGGGTCGACGCCGGCCCGGGCGAGGGCGGCGGCGGTGACGGGGATCCGGGCCCGGTTCGCGCCGTCGGAGATCTTGACGGCGACCGCACGGCCGTCGGGCAGGGCGGCGACCTCCACGCCCTCGAAGCCGTCCTTGGCCAGGAGCCCGGGGACGGCCCGCATCAGGGCGGCGACGTCACGGCCGGCGCCGGAGGCCATCTCGGCGTGCTCGCGCATGGCGTCCGCGACCCGGGCCTCCGGGGTGCCCTGGGCCGCCGTGGCGATGCGGGCGGTGGCCCGGGCGAGGCCGTGCAGGGAGATGGAGAAGAGGGGGGCGCCGCATCCGTCGACGGTGACCCGGGCGATCCGCTGCCCGGTGAGGTCCTCGACGATCTCGGCGATCGCCTGCTGGAGCGGGTGCTCCGGGTCGAGGTAGCCGTCGAGGGACCAGCCGTTGAGCTTGCAGGTGTACAGCATGGCCGCGTGCTTGCCGGAGCAGTTCTGGGCCAGCCGGGAGGGCTCGCGGCCCTCGCGTATCCACATGTCGCGGACCGCCGGGTCGTACGGCAGGTCCTTCACGTTGCGCAGGTCGTCCTCCGTGACGCCGGCCAGCTCCAGGATCCGCCGGGCCCCGGCGAGGTGGCGTTCCTCGCCGGAGTGGCTGGCGGCGGCGAGCGAGAGCAGTGCCCCCTCCAGCGGCAGCCCCGCCCGCACCATGGCGGCGGCCTGGACGGGCTTGAGCGAGGAGCGCGGGTAGAAGGCCGCCTCGATGTCGCCGAGCTGGAACTCGACCTCGCCGTCCGCCCCCAGGACGACCACGGAGCCGTAGTGGATGCCCTCGGTCACTCCGCCGCGGACGACGTGTGCGACGGGCGCGTGGAGGGGTTCACGGATCGCGGGGGCGTCCGCGTGAGAGCTGCTGTACATCACTGCCTGTTCACTTCTGGGTGGTCTGGAGCCGGCGCCGGGGTTACGCGTCGGCCTTGGCTGAGATGCGCTGCATTCGGCTGCGGATGGCGTACCAGCCTGCGACGAGCGCTCCGACGATCAGCGGCAGGCACAGCACGGTGGTGCGGCCGGCGCCTCCGTCGGCGTACATGAGGACCAGGACGGAGGCGAGGAAGGCCAGCGTCACCAGTTCGGTCCAGGGGGAGCCCGGCAGTCGGTAGCTCGGGCGGGTCAGCTCGCCCTTCTGGGTCTTCTTCCAGAAGAGGAGGTGACAGATCATGATCATGCCCCAGGTGGAGAGGATGCCGATCGCCGCGAAGTTCAGGACGATCTCGAAGGCGTCCGCCGGGACCACGAAGTTGAGGCCGACGCCCAGGACACAGATACCGCTGGTAAGCAGGATGCCGCCGTACGGCACCTGGCTGCGGCTCATCACCGAGGTGAACTTGGGGGCGGAGCCGGACATCGCCATGGAGCGCAGGATGCGGCCGGTGGAGTACAGGCCGGAGTTGAGCGAGGACATGGCCGCGGTGAGGACGACGAGGTTCATCACGCCGCCGGCCGCCGGGATGCCGATGTTGGACAGCACGGTCACGAAGGGGCTCTCGGCCGCGCTGTACTTGTTCCAGGGCAGCAACATGGACAGCAGGACGACCGAACCGACGTAGAAGAGGCCGACGCGCCACATGATCGAGTTGATCGCCTTCGGCATGATCTTCTCGGGGTTCTGGGTCTCTCCCGCGGCAACGCCCACCAGCTCCACGGAGGCGTAGGCGAAGACGACGCCCTGGATGATCAGCAGCATGGGCAGCAGGCCGTTGGGGAAGACGCCGCCGTTGTCGGTGATCAGGGCCGGTCCGGGGTGGGCGCCGTCGACGGGGTGCTGGGTGACCAGCAGGTAGATGCCGATACACATGAAGATCACGAGCGCGCTGACCTTGACGATGGCGAACCAGAACTCCAGCTCACCGAAGATCTTGACGGAGATCAGGTTGACCGTCAGCACGACGGCGAGGGCGATCAATGCGATCAACCATTGCGGGATGTCGGAGAACATGCCCCAGTAGTGCGTGTAGGTGGCCACCGCGGTGATGTCGGCGATACCGGTGGTCGCCCAGTTCAGGAAGTACATCCAGCCCGCGGTGTAGGCGCCCTTCTCGCCCAGGAACTCCCGGGCGTAGGAGACGAAGGCGCCGGACGAGGGCCGGTACAGCACGAGTTCGCCGAGGGCGCGCACCACCAGGAAGGCGAAGATGCCGCAGACCGCGTAGGCGATGAACAGGGAGGGGCCGGCGTCGGCGAGGCGGCCGCCCGCGCCGAGGAAGAGACCGGTGCCGATCGCGCCGCCGATGGCGATCATGTTGACGTGCCGGGACTTCAGCGACTTGCTGTAGCCGGCGTCGCCTGCGTCGACATGTGCGGCCGGTGTGCGCGTCTCTTCTTTGAGGTGCTCGCTCACGCCTCGGGTCCGCCTTCCGTGGGGATGTCCGTGCGCGCGGGGCGCACGATGTCGGTGAGGGTCGTCTCGACGCGGTCGAGGTGGTGCGCCATCGCGTCCACCGCGTCGAGTTCGGAACCGTCCATCAGCGCCTCGACGATCGCCCGGTGCTCGCGGTTGGACTGCTCGCGGCGTCCGCCCAGCTCGTTGAGGAAGGCCGACTGACGCGCCAGTGCGTCGCGGATCTCCTCGATGACCCGGCGGAAGACCGGGTTCTGGGCGGCCTGGGCGACAGCGAGGTGGAACAGCGTGTCGAGGGCGACCCAGGAGGTGGTGTCGGTCTCCTGCTCCATGCGCTCCAGCAGGTGCGCCAGGTGGTCGAGGTCCTCGGGCGTGCGACGCACGGCCGCATAGCCCGCCACCGGGATCTCCACGTGGCGGCGCACCTCCAGCAGGTCGCTGGCCGCGTAGTCGCCGAAGGTGGGGTCCTCGACGGTGCTGGCCACGACGAAGGTGCCCTTGCCCGTCTTGGAGACGGTCAGGCCCATCGTCTGCAGCGCCCTGAGGGCCTCGCGCAGCACGGGCCGGCTGACCTCGAGGGTGCGGCACAGCTCCGCCTCGGAGGGCAGCTTGTCCCCCACGGCGTACTCGCCGTTCTCGATGGCGGAGCGCAGGTGTGCCAGGACCGCTTCCATGGCACTGATGCGCCGCGGACCCTGACTGGCTGTCTTGCTGTCTGACAGGTTCACGGGAGTGATCCTGGGGGTGACGTACGGGAACTGTCAAGGGAGGCGACGGAGAAGCTGGGTAGACGGCTTCTTGACGAGCACGGGCCGGAACACGGAGGACGGTATGGACTGGGGTCGGTTCGCGGAGCAGATGGCGTCGATGGCCCGGGATCTCCTCGCCCAGGACTCGGTCCGTGCCACCCTGGAACGGATCACCCACTCGGCCACCGAGCTGGTGGAGGGCTGCGACGCGGCGGGCATCCTGATGCTGCACGGCACAACGGTGGAGACGCTGGCGGCCACGGAGAGCCTCGTCGTCGAAAGCGACCAGTTGCAGGAGCGGCTGAGCGAAGGCCCGTGCTTCAACGCCGCCCGCACCGACGATGGCGAGCGCGTTTTCCGCATCGCCGACCTCACCCGGGAGCAGCCGCGCTGGCCCGCCTACGCCCCGCAGGCACGCGCCCTCGGCGTGGGCAGCATGATGGGGTTCCTGCTGTTCACCGAGGACGAGGAGCTCGGGGCGCTGAACCTCTACTCCCGCAAGCCCGGGGCCTTCACCGAGGCCAGTGAGCTGGCCGGCTGGCTGCTGGCCTCCCACGCCGCGGTCGCCTTCTCCAGCGCCCGCACGCACGCCCAGATGGAACGGGCCGTCGAAACCCGCCACATCATCGGCGAGGCCATGGGCATCCTCATGGGCGCCCACCACCTCACCGAGGAGCAGGCATTCGACACCCTTCGGCGCTTCTCACAGGAGAACAACATCAAACTCCACGAGGTCGCCCGCCGGGTCTGCGAGCAGGGCAGCGTGTCCTGACCACGCGGCGGCTCCCCCGGCACGCTGTCTGAACCAGAGGAGCCTGGCCGAGTCGGCCCCCAGGGGTACGCCGCGCAACCCGGCCTCATCCCCAAGTCCCCAGCCAGGCGTCCCTCACGCATCCGGGCTGTGGTCACACGTGTGCAATGAGGCGCTCCAGCGGCCGGGGCACGAGCGCGAGGTCCAGGTGCTCGACCAGCGCCTGCGCGTAGAGCGCCTTGCGGCCGCTGTGGGTGCCCATGAAACGCCGCAGCTGGTGCTCCACGGGCCGGTTCCGCTGGGCCGGCTGACCCTGGAAGGTGCGGAAGGGGCGCGTCTCGCCCTGGGCCTCGATCACCTGCTGCACGCCTTCGGCCCCGAGCGCGCGGATCAGCTCGTCCTCCAGGTCGGCGACGCACAGCTGGAATCCGAGCGCCTCCAGTCCGGCGTGCGTGAGAGCGGAACCGAGCCCGACGCGCTCCAGATGACGCCGGAAGTGCCGCTCCTCGCCGATGTCGCAGAGTCCGGCCAGCGGGAGGCCGAGCCCCGGAGGGCCGCACACGTCCAGGAAACGCCCGATGTTGGTCGCGCCCCCGAGCGGCACCACCGCAACGCCCTGCGCGGCGAGGTCGCGGCCATGGCGGGCGGCCAGCGCTTCGAGCGCGGCCTGATCACTGCTTCCCTCGACGAGCACGATCGTCCGCACGCCGCCGCCGGCCAGCTGCCGCGCCGCCACGGCGGCCGCGCTCGCCCCCGCTCCCCCGGCCGCCCACGCGGCCAGCGCCCGGCGAAATCGCCTCATCTCGTCCACGAGACCTCGCTTCCCCGCGCCATCGTGGCACGGCGGAGATCCCCTACGCACGCGCGTTTTCCCGGGGCAACGCTTCAGGAAACCGGCGGATACGGCGCCTGCTCGGCATCGCCGCGCACCAAGGGCGGGTCCGCGACGAGGGCCGGCTCACCGAGAGGCGCCGGTTTCCGCGACCGCCGTCAGCTGCTGAGGCCACCCGTGCTGAGCAGACCCAGGAGGAGCACACCGACGATGATCCGATAGACGACGAAGGCGTTGAAGGAGTGTTTGGCGACGAACTTCAGCAGCCAGGCGATGGAGGCGTAGGCGACCACGAAGGAGACGATGGTGCCGACGGCCAGCGGGGCGGCACCCACGCCCGTGCCCAGGGCGTCCTTGAGCTCGTACAGGCCGGCGCCGGTCAGGGCCGGGATGCCGAGGAAGAAGGAGAGGCGGGTGGCGGCGACCCGGTCCAGGTCCAGGATCAGGGCCGTGGACATGGTGGCGCCGGAGCGGGAGAAGCCGGGGAAGAGCAGGGCGAGGATCTGGGAACAGCCGACCAGCATCGCGTCCTTGAAGGTGGTGTCGTCCTCACCGCGCTTGTGCCGGCCCATCTGGTCCGCGGCCCACATCACGCCACTGCCGACGATCAGCGAGGCGGCGACCACCCACAGCGAGGCGAGCGGGCCGTCGATGAGGGGCTTGGCGGCCAGGCCGACGACCACGATCGGGATGGTCGAGTAGATCACCCACCAGGCGAACTTGTAGTCGTGGTGGTAGCGCTCCTCCTTGTTGCGCAGGCCACGGCCCCAGGCGGAGACGATCCGCACGATGTCCTTGAAGAAGTACAGGAGCACGGCGGCGATCGCGCCGACCTGGATGACGGCCGAGAAGCCGACGACGGCCTTGTCGTCGACCGGGATGCTCATGAGCCCTTCGGTGATCTTCAGATGTCCGGTGGAGGAGACGGGAAGGAACTCGGTCAGCCCTTCCACTACTCCGAGGACGGCGGCCTGACCGACGTTGATGACGCTCATGGGATCCAGTTCTGAGGAGTTGGTCGACAGTGCTGTAGACAGTCTTACTACGCGCGGGAGTCGGGCCGGTCGCCTACCCCCACAGGTCCTGGGCGATCGACACCCCGGCGAATGCCGCACCGAGGCCCGCCGTCACGCTCCCGACGACGTTGGCGGCAGCGTAGAGCCCCGCCCCGGTCTCGGTCAGCCGCAGGGTCTCGTAGGAGAAGGTCGAGTACGTCGTCAGGGCGCCGCACAGGCCGGTGCCGAGGAGCAGCTGAAGAGACGAACCGGCGGCCCCCTCGGCCACCGCGCCGGTCAGCAGACCGAGGATCAGGCAGCCGGTGACGTTCACCGCGAAGGTACCCCACGGAAAGACCGAGTCGTGGCGGGTCTGCACGGCACGGTCGGTGAGGTAGCGCAGCGGGGCTCCGACCATGGCGCCGCCGACGACCAGCAGCCAGTTCACAACGACCTCTTACCCTTCATGTCCGTTTTGCCGGGGCTGTCCTCGCGGCCGACGTACCGGATGACCTCGCAGTCGTCGAGGATGACCAGGCCCTCGTCGACGAGCTCGTCGAGCTGGGGCAGGAAGGCGCGGACGCGCTCCTCGGTGTCGACGACGACGACCGCGACGGGCAGGTCCTCGCTGAGCGACAGCAGCCGCGAGGTGTGGATCAGGGAGGAGGCGCCGAAGCCCTCGATCCCGCGGAAGACGCTGGCGCCGGCGAGGCCCGCCGCGTGGGCGCGGTGCACGATCTCCGAGTAGAGCGGCTTGTGGTGCCAGGTGTCGTTCTCGCCGATGAAGACGGTCACGCGCAGCGCGCTGCCGGTCAGCCTCGTCATGGCTGCCTCCACTTCAGGACCCGGCGGGCCGCGGTGACCGCGAGCCACACCGCCGTGAGCGCCGCGAGCAGGGTCGCGGCGAGGTAGGCCAGCCCGGTGCGCGGGTGGCCGGCGTCGACCAGCTTCTGGATGTCGACGGCGTAGGTGGAGAAGGTGGTGAAGCCGCCGAGCACGCCGGTGCCGAAGAAGGGGCGCACGAGGCGGTGGGCGGCCCATACGTCGGTGATGACGACCATGAACACACCGATCACGGCGCAGCCGACGACGTTGGTCCAGAAGGTCGCCCAGGGGAATCCGCCGGACTGGGCGGGCCACCACAGGGAGAAGGCGTAGCGGGCGACGGCCCCTATGGCTCCGCCGAGTGCGACCACCGCGACGACGGGGGCCTGGGTGCGCCAGGCGGGCGGTCGCGGGGTGCGGGGGCGGGCGCGGACGCTCTCGGCTTCCGGGGCTGTCATGGTCGTACGTCTCCTACTCGCCGGGGCCCGAGGCATGCGGGCGCCGCTCCTTCGCAAGTAGGGACCGTTGGCGGCACCACTGCCGCGGTTCGGGTACGGCGGGCCCCACCGCCGCGCCGCGAAGGGTGCTCGCGGCCGGGCAACAGGGTAGCGCCCGGCCCGGGCCCGGGTCACTTCGGGGACGGTCGCTCGCACACGGCGATGCCCCGCTCCCACAGGCTGCCCAGGACCAGTTGCCCGGCGGCCTCGCAGACGCTGGTCACCATGCGGTAGCCGGAGTGCCGGCGGGCGAGGTGGTGGACGATCGTCCCCTGGTCGTCGACCGCGAGGGCGCCGATGGTGCCGGTGGGACGGAAGGGGGCGCGGACGGCGATGCGGGCGGCGGCGGCGCGGACGGCGGGCGTGGCTCGGTGCAGCAGGTCGAGCGGGGGGACGCGGGGCCCGGCCAGGGAAACCCAGACCGGGCCGTCCGGGCCGGCCCGCCAGAGGTTGTCGGGCATGCCGGGGAGGTTCTCCACGAAGGGTTCGCTCTGTCCGCTCTTGTCGCCGGTGAGCCAGTAGCGGGTCAGCCGGCGGGCGCCGGTCTCGGCGACGACCAGGAACGATTCATCAGCGCTCAGCGCCAGCCCGTTGGCGAACTGGAGCCCTTCCAGCAGCACTTCTGGGCTCTCGCTGCCCGGGGCGAGGCGCAGCAGACGGCCGGTTCCGGTGTGTTCGACGATGTCGCCGATCCACTGGTCCAACGGGTAGCGGCGGCTGGAGACGGTGAAGCAGACACTGCCGTCGGACAGGGCGACCGCGTTGCTGCAGAACCGCAGCCTCTCCCCCGCCACCGAGTCGGCGAGGATCCGTACGATGCCCTCGCCGAGGTCGACGCGCAGCAGTCCGAGTTCGGCGTCGCACACCAACAGGGCGTCGTCCGGGAGCAGTTCGAGGCCCAGCGGCCGGCCGCCGGTTTCGGCGAGCACCTCGACGCGGGCGGACGAGGGCCGCGTCAGTCCGTCGATGCGCAGGATGCGGCCGTCCTCCACTCCGGTCAGCACCCGGCCGTGGGCGTCGGCGACGACGTCCTCGGGGCCGCGGCCGCCGATGGCGACGTATCGGAGCGGGACGAGTTCACTGGGACGGTCCATGAAAACCTCCGTGTCGAGGTCGGGACGGTTCATGCTGGCATGTGTAGGGATGCCCATCGGGTGCCGCGTCACCCGATCAGGTTTACCGGAATGCGTTCCTGGCCACTCAGGACACCACCACCGCTAGCCCCGGCCGGAGGAAGGGGTGGTCCTCATGTCACGGCTGGCCGCCTGGCACCGGCTGGGGCTTGCCGAGCTGCACCGGCGCGGCAATGAGCTGGAGTTGATGCACCGGGCCATGGGGTTCGCGACGCTGGCCCTGGTCACCCTGGCACCGCTGCTGATCGTGGTGGCCGCGGCGGACCCGCTGGGACACGGCGGCTTCGCACTGTGGCTGGTGGACGGCATGGCCCTGAACGGCCGGTCCGCCGACGCGCTCGCGCATGTCTTCGGCCCGACCCGCAAAGTGATCAGCACCACCAGCGCGCTGAGCCTCGCGCTGCTCGCGTTTTTCGGCATGTCCTTCGCCTCCAGCGTGCAGAACGGCTACGAACGGATCTGGAGGACGGCCGCCGCTCCCTGGCACCACCTGTGGCGGCACGCGGTCTGGCTGATCATGCTGATGGCGTATCTGTACGCCCAGGTGCAGACCCGGACCGTGCTGGAGGGCCCGCCCCGCATCCTGCTCAGCATGGGGGTCGGCCTCCTGTTCTTCTGGTGGGGACCGCACTTTCTGCTCAGCCGCCAGGTGCCCTGGCGCTATCTGCTGCCCGGTGCGCTCGCCACGATGGCGGGCCTGGTGGGCCTGCGCGGCTTCTCCTACCTGGTCTTCACCCCGCTCCTGGTCACCAACGCGATCAGCTACGGCCCGGTCGGCACGGTCCTGGTGGTGGAGTCCTGGCTGGTCGGGGTGGGGTTCGTCGTCTACGGCGGTGCCCTTTTGGGGCGGCTCATATGCGAGTGGCTCGGACACCTCGACGCGCCGCCGGATCCACCCGGCCGGACGGCGAGGGCGCCGACGGACCGCGGGCAGGGGCCCTCGGCCCTGCGCTCCTAGCCCGGGAACATGGGCGAGGGCCTGGCCGCTCCCCTGCGGCCGGGCCCCCTCCACACAGGTTCAACGGTGGCTGAACCAGCTCGTGGTCGAGGTGGCCTTGTTGTCGTAGTCGAAGAGGGCCTGGTTCTCCCAGCCGTTGCCGGACGTGGAGTCTGTCGGATACCAGCCGTTGCCGGTGACCGCGGTCCAGGTCGCCTCCCAGTAGAAGGCGCCGAGGCCCTTGTTGCCCGGGACGGCCTCCACGAGGTTCGCGACGGCGTTCATCCGGGCCAGCTGGCCCGCCTGGGTGGCCGGGTAGCCTCTGACCAGTTCACCGGAGGTGTCGATCTGTCGCGGGGGCGCCGCCGGATCGGCATGGTGAGCGGCCCGCTGGACACCCCGGGCGGTGTGGATCGCTCGCCGGCTACAAGGAGGTGCTGACCCCGGCGGGCGTCGAGATCGACGAGCGGCTGATCGTCTCGGTGACTACAGCCGGGCCAGCGGCGAGGCGGGCTGCGAGCGGCTGCCGGCGCAGGCCCCGGAGATGGGCGCCGTGTTCGTGGCCTCCGGCCTGATGGCCCAGGGCGCCCTGACGGCGCTGCGCCGCGCGGGCCGCCGGGTGCCCGAGGACGTCCCCGCGGGCGGCTTCGACGACTCCGTCGCGGCGACGGAGGCCAGCCCCGCCCTCACCACGATCCGCCAGCCCTACGACCACATCGGCTCCGAGACGGTACGGGTGCTGCCGGCACAGATCGGCGGCGGTGATTCTGCCCACGGAACTGGTGGAGCGGGAGTCGACGTGAGGTGGCCGGTGCCGGTCAGTGGGAGCGGTCCCGGTGCCGGAGGGCTTGGGCTATGCGTTCGCCGCGGTCTCGCAGGTCGGCGATTTCTTGCTGCCGCCACGTACAGCCGAGGCGGGTGTCCGTCTCCCGGGCGTAGCCGAGCGCTGCGTCGCAGGCCTCGTGGAGGACGGCCAGCCGCTTGTCGATCTCGTCGGGCAGGCGGATCCGGTCGGGGTCGGGCGGGGGGTCGGGCAGTTGGTAGTAGGCGTCATCTCGCGGGGGCATGCCGGCGGCGTAGCGGAGGCCGGCGTTTTCGAGGCACACGCGAACGCGGTGGCGCTGATAGCGGTCGAGGCATGACTGGAGTGTGTCGTCGGCCTGCTGCTTGAGCCGCAGACGTGCCAAGTGCATCGGTTGGGCGGGATCTCCCTGCCCCTCCTCGAGCAGGAGCGCGTAGACGGCCCAGTTGGCTGCATCAGCGCGGTAAATAGGTCGTTGGGGCGACACCAACGCGTCGAGGGCCCTCGAGGCCGCTCTCGCGGTCGGAGCATCGTTGTCGAACACCGCGAGCATTATCTGCTTCGCCGCGACAGTACAGCGCTCCCATGTCACGCTCGCGTGGAGGGTACCCAACTCCAACCACCGTTGTGCTTCGCCACGTCGGCCCAGATACAGCGCTGTCCGCACTGCCGATTCGGCGACACTCGTCTCGCCTGGCTGCGGCCCCCGCGACCCACGCTCGGCCCAGGCCTGCTCGAATGCCCCGAGCGCTGCGATCCAGTCACCACGCACCCGCAGCAGCTCGCCTCGAATGTACGGTGGGTCCGCCCCTTCCTGTCCCCAGACGTCCACCGCGAGTTCCGACAACTGGTTCAGGGAGCCGTCCAGGTCATCGACCGACACGGTCAGGTGCAGCGCCGACATGAGGAAGGCCCTGTGGAGCCAGTAGCGTTCCCGGCCTGGCAGCCTCGCATCATGGAGAGCGTGCAATAGCAGGCGTAGGCCTCGGTCCGGCTCCGACGTGACGGCCCAGCATTCGGCAGCCCTCCGCAGCGCCCAGCAGCTCCAGTCCGGTCGGCCCTGCGTCGACGCGGCCTCGTGCACTCGCTCGTACAACAACGCTGCTGTCCACACGTCGTCGGTGTCATCCGCCTCCTGCGCCCGCTGCACCAGCTCGTTGAACTCGCCGTCGTTCACTGCGAGTCCCTCAACTCACCCATCTTCCTCAGGACATACGGCGCGAGATCCTCGTACTCCGCACCGAGGATTCGTGCCACGTCCTCCACCACGGCGGCCTGCCAAGCCTCCACCGTGGGAAAGCGGCGCGCGAGGGCGCTGAGTTTCTCGTCAGGCAGAACCACGGCACCCAACCGTTCGGCGATCGTTTCGGGCGAGACGAAGTGCAGCCGACCCTCGTCCTCCAGCAGATCCTGCATGGTGCTGGATTTGGCCATGGCGTCGCCCAGGTGCTGTGCGAGTTCAGGGTCGCCGGAGTCGTACGTCAGGTACAGCAGCCCGCGCAGGTCCGCGGGCAGCATTCCGTTGGCGGCGGGGCCGTTCTCCCGGAGCAGGACGACCGGACGGTCGCGGCGGTCGGCGAAGGCGGCTCCGAGTTCGAACATGACGTTGGGGTTGGCCTCGGTGATCTCGGCGATGAAGCCGCTGGCCCCGTCCATGAGCACCTGCACGTTCTCCAGCAGCCGATGGTCCTCGTGCCGCTCGCTCGCGACCACGAGTTCACAACCTCGCCGCCCCAGTGCCTTGCGACACGCGGCGACCAGGGGCGCGTACCGGTCCGCGAACGGCGTGATCATGAAGAAGGTCGGATGTGTGGGCCGCGTGGTGTCGGCCGGGTTGCGACCCTTGAGGAGTCGTAGTTGCTCCTCCAGTCCCCGGCGCCGTGCGTCGAGTTCCAGCGCCTCGAGGCTGCGGCCCATCAGCCGTTGCAACTGATCGTGGAACGCCTGCGCCGCCTGCGCAGTGATCATCTGCCCGTTCGCCAGGGCCGCGCTGTGGTAGAGCGCCAGCATCAGCTGCTGGACCTCCTCGTCCGCCGCGTCCTGCAGCGCTGCCAGGCGCTGGACCAGCGGATTGGCGGCGTTGATGGTGAGCCGCTGCCCCGCGCCCAGCGTCATACGGGACACCGCCTCAGCCATCTCCCGCACGCCGGGCTGCGCGTTCGGATCGAGGAGCACCTCCTCCGCCTTGCGCTGGGCCTCGGTGCGCGCATCGGTCCGCAGCACCGCCGCGATGGTCCGCGGATCGAAGACGCGGGCCTCGGTCCTGATGGTCTGGTTGAGCGGGGTGTGCAGAATCACGCTCATCCGCTCCGCAAGGCGCTCGACGTCCGCGCTGGCGTCACCGACGGGCGGGCGGAAGATGACGCCGCCCGACGGCGCGTCCTCGCGGTCGACGTGGACCAGTTGCAAGGCCTTGCCGGGCAGCCGGGTGTACGCCTCGAGAAGTTCTGGTTCGAAGGCGAAACTGGCATCCACGACGAGCGTGTCGGCGGCGTTGGCGATGGCGAAGTACTGCCGGGCAGCGTCGACTCCGGTGATGCACTGCAGGATCTGGGGCCCGGTCGGCTGGGGGCGCTGGCGCCGCCCCTCTGCGAGGATCTCCGGGAGAGTCCGCAGCACCACGCCCGAGTTCGCGTCGGCCAGGGTATCGAAAGATACCCCGGGGCTGGCCTCCCCCGGCAGTTGATTGGTCCGCCACAGCAGCAGGTCAGCGAACTTGGCGAAGAAGGTGTCGTAGTAGTAGCTGGCGGCGGCGAAGCTCATCCGGTGGTAGCGGGCGATGCTCGCGAAGCGTGGCCGGTCGGTATCGCGCAGGTGTGCCAGGTGCTTGATGACCAGATCCCCGAGAGCGTCCCGCAGGGCTGCCCAGTTGTCGTCCCGCAGGAAGTTGTCCCGCGCCGCGGTGGGCGTGAGGTCCCGGGTGTTGATGACGCCGT
Organism: Streptomyces sp. NPDC001492; assembly: GCF_053597275.1. NCBI lineage: Bacteria > Bacillati > Actinomycetota > Actinomycetes > Kitasatosporales > Streptomycetaceae > Streptomyces > Streptomyces sp. NPDC001492. The sequence continues at coordinate 70,077 of NZ_JBSFHW010000015.1, forward strand.
TGACGAAGCGGGCCCACTGCGGCAGGACGTCCTGCTGGTCCTCGCACAGGAACATGCGCCGCTGGAACAGGCGGATGGTGCGCGGCTGGTCGACGTTGTAGAGGCGGTCACGGGTGATGTACAGGACGCCGTCGGCGTGGATCGGGCCGCGCAACTGCACCGGGATGACCTCCAGCACCCGGTCGTTGAGGGTACGCTCCACGTAGAACGTCAGGTCGTCCTGCAGCTCCCACGATGTCAGCCCGCTCCTCTCCCAGGGCATGTGCATGGTGTTCTCGGGCTCCGGGGAGCCGTTGAGGTGGATCGGCACCGTGAGCATGTCCGCGTAGCGGCGGATCAGTTTGCGGACTTCGGCCTCCTGGATCATGCCGCGGTCCTCAGGCCGCCCGGCGAGCGAGACCGTCACGGTCGTCCCCGGAGCGGGGACCTCGCACTCCTGGAGGGTGTACTCCTTGTTCCCCTCGTTCTCCCAGAGCCAGCCGACGTCCTCTCCGACCTTCCGGGTGGTGACCCGTACCCGGGAGGCCACGACGAAGGCCGAGAGGAAACCGATGCCGAACTGGCCGATGAGGGTGTCGTCGTACTCCGTCCCCTCCCTGGTCAGGCTCCGGCCGATGTTGGAGAGGTAGTCGATCAGGTCGTCGTGGTTCATCCCGATCCCGTTGTCCCGGACCGTGATCTCCAGGTCCTGGGGGCGGGTCTCGACGTCGATCCTGCCGACCACCCCATGCTCCGCGGCCCGTCGGCGGATGCCGTCGTGGGCGTTCTGGATGAGTTCGCGAATGAAGACCTTCTTCTCGCTGTAGAGGTTGTTCGCGATCATCCGGATGAGGCCTTCGAAGTCGAAGGTCATTTCGTGCATCTCTGCTTCCCCCCAGTCCCCCTGCGCACTCGCGCGACGCTCCGTGAGACCCCCCTCACGCAGTGTTCCGACGGTAGCGGACCGGTCAGGATTGGAGAAGCCGCTGGACCACAGCCCGCCCTAGCGTGGAATCACCGACGAATTCCGTCGGACCACCCGACGCAAAGGAGCCGTCATGACCGCCGGCCTGAAGACCATCATCTACCCCGTCAAGGACATCGCCCGGGCGAAGGCCCTGTTCAGCGCCCTGCTGCAGGTCGAGCCCTACGCGGACGCGCCGTACTACGTCGGCTTCAAGGACGCCGGGCAGGATGTCGGCCTGGACCCCAACGGACATGCGAAGGGCCTCACCGGGCCGGTGCCGTACTGGCACGTCGAGGACATCCGGGGCCGGCTGGCCGCCCTGGTGGACGCGGGTGCGGAAGTGGTGCAGGACGTCCAGGACGTCGGCAACGGCCGGCTGATCGCCTCGCTCAAGGACGCCGACGGCAATCTGGTCGGGCTGCTCCAGGATCCGTCCGCCTGACCAACCGCCGGGCTGCATGCACCCGCATTCAATGCACAGTCAACCAATGGCTGCTTCGGTGTTACCGTGCAGGTATGGCAGTGAAGACGGCCGAGCCCCGGCTCGAGGAGAGGTGGCGCGACATCCTCTCCGTGCACGCCCGCACCATGTGCGAGATCGACCGGGTCCTGCACCCGCACGGCCTGGGCGCGAGCGATTTCGAGGTGCTCGACATCCTCGCGTCCGAGGCGCCCGGCGAGGGCGACCAGTGCCGGGTGCAGAACCTCGCGGGACGGGTCCATCTCAGCCAGAGCGCGCTGTCCCGGCTCATCGCCCGGCTGGAGAAGGACGGCCTGGTGGAGCGTTCCGTCTGCGCGGAGGACCGGCGTGGGGTGTATGTCGCCCTCACCGACAAGGGCCGCGACCTGCACACCGAGGTGCTTCCGCTGCAGCGCGAGGTGCTGGCCCGGCTGCTGGGCGGCCGGGCCGCGGCCCACGGTTCTTCCTAGAACTCGACTTCAGCTCGCTGCCTGCCCGACCTCACAGCTGTGCGGTCGTCTGCTCCCCGGCCGCGCTGCCAGCGAGCCACTGGGACCAGCTCAGGTTGAACGCGGCGTAGCCGTTGTCCGCCGAGGCCTTGCCACGGGGTGAGCCCGTGACGGTGACCGGGTCTCCCTGCTTGACCTGGCTGTAGAACCACTTGGCGTCCGACATGGACAGATGGACGCAGCCGTGCGAGCCGCGGGCGCTGCCGCTGCCCGGGTTGGGGTCGCCGGTCGAGTAGTGGACGTAGGTGCCGGACTGGGTCAGATGGACGTCCCAGGGCAGCGTCAGGTCGTAGTAGTTGGGGCTGCCCTTGTCGCAGCTGATGCCGACGCTGCAGGAGGTCATGTGGACCTTCTCCTGCTTGTCGATGACGGCCATCGTGCCGTCCCACGTCGGGTACTGGGCGCTGCCCGCATTGATCGACAGGGTGCGCACCAGCTTGGCGTTGCGGGTCACCTTCATGGTGTGGCCGGTCACCGAGACATCCGCGCGCACGTCGTCGCCGATGGTGAAGGTGTGCGTGTAGCCGTGCACGCCGTAGCGCCCGTTGCCGTTGCTGACGCCCTTCAGGTCGGCGTCGATCTTCACCTTGGTGCCGGAGGGCCAGTACGTCTTCGGCCGCCAGTCGGCGCGCCGGTCGCCCATCCAGTGCCAGGCCCCGGCCACCGGCTGCGAGGCGCTCACCTTCATGTGCTTCTCGACGGTGGCCCGCGCCTTGGCCGCCACCGGGTTGGTGAAGATCACCGAGATCGGCATGGCCACGCCGACCGTGGTTCCGGTCTGCGGGGTGATGGTCTCCAGCAGCATCGGCGGGCCCGCGGGCTTCGTCGGTGACGGCGAGGCGCTCGCGCTCGCCTTGCCCGCCTTTCCGTCGTCCGCGCTCGCCTTGCTGCCGCCGGCTCCGCCGCAGGCACTCGTGCCCGCCAGCATCGCGACCGTGACGAGTGCGATCCCTATGCCCTTGCGCCGTCCCACGACCTGCCCCGCTCTCTCGCTCCTCGGCCCCAAGGGGCCTGCTTCCCTGTCAGACAGTTACGACACGGGCGGCAGTTGCATCAGGCGGGTAGATCTTTAGTGATCCATGTCACTCCGGCGCGGAGCCTCGCAGTCATTCCGGCGCGGAGCCTCGCAGCATGAACGCGATCACGTCGTCCAGCCCGTGCTCGTCCGCCTCGGGGGGCAGCATGCCGGTCACCGCGAGGTCGGCGTAGCCGTGCAGGGCGGCGAACACCGGGAGGCCGACGCGCTCCATCGGCCCCTCCCGCACCTCACCCTGGGCCTGCCCCTCGCCGATCAGCCTCACGACCAGCTCCGACCAGCGCTGCTCGGCCGCGCGCAGCGCGTCGGAGGCCTCCGGATCGTGCTTGATCGAGTACATGAGGTCGAGCAGCTCGGCGTTCTCCCGGGCGAAGCCCACATACGCCCGCACCATCGCGTCGAGCCGCTTGGCGAACGCCTCCCCGACACCGTTCTGCGAGGCACCGAGGACGGCGGTCAGCCGCTCGAACCCGGTCAGCGCGAGCGCGTCCAGCAGCGCCTGCTTGTCCTTGAAGTGGCGGCTCGGCGCGGCATGGCTGACGCCGAGGTCGCGGGCGAGTTCACGCAGGGACAGCGCGGCCGGCCCCTTCTCGCGGAGCGTGTCCTCGGCGCGGCCCAGCAGGGCGGCGCGGAGGTCTCCGTGGTGGTAGCGGCGGTTGCGGGTGTGCATGGGCGTCAGTGTATCGGTCATGTTTGTGCCGCCTACATTGTTGTCGGCGTCATCATTGTTGTCATTGACAGCATTGTTGGCAGCGCCTACATTGGCGGTCATGACTACGGAACCCAGCAAGTGGAACATCACCGACATCCCCGACCAGACCGGCCGCACCGCCGTCGTGACCGGCGCCAACAGCGGGCTCGGCATCGCCACCGTCGAGGCGCTGGCCGGCGCCGGCGCGCATGTGGTGCTCGCCGTACGGGACGTGAAGCGCGGCGAGACCGCCGCCGCGGGCGTGCGAGGGAGCGTGGAGGTGCGCCGGCTCGATCTCGCCGATCTCACCTCGGTGCGCGAGTTCGCCGCCGGCTGGCAGGGCGGGCTTGATCTGCTCGTCAACAACGCCGGTGTCATGAACATCCCGGAGGCGGCCACCAAGGACGGCTTCGAGATGCAGTTCGGCACCAACCACCTGGGGCACTTCGCCCTGACGAACCTGCTGCTGCCGCACATCACCGACCGGGTGGTGACGGTGTCGTCCGGTGCGCACAAGATGCCGGGCAGCCCGCGCATCCACTTCGACAACCTCAACCTCACCGGCGAGTACGCGCCCATCAAGGCGTACAGCCAGTCCAAGCTGGCCAACCTGCTCTTCACCCTCGAACTGCAGCGCCGCCTCGCCGAGTCGGGCTCGTCCGTACGCGCCCTGGCCGCCCACCCCGGCTATGCCGCAACGAACCTCCAGAGCCATGACGGCAGTGCACTGCGGCGCGCCCTCATGCGGGTCGGCAACCGCTTCATGGCCCAGGACAGCAGGGCCGGCGCGCTGCCCACGCTGTACGCCGCCGTGCAGGACCTGCCCGGCGCGAGCTACGTCGGCCCGGACGGCCTCGGCGAGATGCGCGGCGCCCCGACCCTGGTCGGCCGCTCACCGGCGGCCAGCGACCCGGCCGCCGCCCGCCGACTGTGGACGGTCTCCGAGGAGCTCACGGGGGTGACTTTCCCGCAGCCGGCCTCGATCCCGGCGTGAGCGCTCCGCGGGCTGTGCCGACCTGCGGCTCCGCCGCGGGGCCCCAATGGGCCGCCGATCGCCCACGGGCCCGTGGTGGCCGGTCGCGCCCGCGCGGCGCAGCCGCTGGCGCCCCCCGCCCGGCGCCCCTTCAGGGGCGCTGCCGCACTGCCGCGGACTTCGCCGGGCCTGCTCAGCCCGCCATCGGATCGTTCTCCACGGCGGGCGCCACGCGGTCGAACCAGACCTGCGTCTGCGCCGGTTCGCGTACGCGGTCCAGTTCGAGCGTGGGCGTCATGTGCTCGAAGACGCGGCCGAGCCCCATGCCGAAGGTGCCGTTGGGCGGATGCAGGACGAGCACACGGGTGCCGTCGAGCGGCTCGATGTCGGCCGGGACGCCCTCGGCGTACACACAGCCGCCGTGCCCGTCGAAGAGGCGGAAGCGGCGTATCGCGGGATCGCTCGTTCCCAGGTTCGGATCGCCGTCGGTGACGCCTCGACCCATGAGCATGCAGGGCGCTCCCCCGCCACCAGCCCCTGTTCGGGATCGCCGATCAACCGGTCCGCGAGGAGGGTGTACAGCTGGTGTCCCCGATGCCGCCCATGGTCAGGGCGTACCCCCTGCGGGTGCGGGGATCCAGGACGAGCAGGGGTTCGTCGTCGAGGACCACGGCCAACTGCCCGACCCGGGCGGCGCGTTGCGAACGGTCGGCGACCGTGGCGGCACGCTCGCGCAGTTCGGTCTTGACCTGGGCGGCGACGGCCGTCCTGAAGGGGCCGCGGGCGAGGAGTGTGATCAGCGCCTTGAGCCAGTCCTCCATGTCGAACCACGACATGGCCATCCGGGTCAGGAACCCTTCGTCGGCGTCCCCGCGGGCCGGCTTGCCGAAGGTCTTCACCAGCCGGGCGCAGCTCGCGCTCACCGGCTCCGGCAGCGGTCTCCACCGCGGCGAGCAGGGCCACGCCCTCTCCGGTGCGGTCGGGGGCGGTCGCACTCTCGGGGCCGCCGGTGCGGGCGGCCTCGCCCAGCCGGTGCAGGGCCTGGCGGTATCCGGGGCCGGAACGGGACCTCATCTGTGCGACGAGGTCGTCGACCAGCGGGGTGATCTCTGTGGGCACGGCCGCACGCTGGCAACCGCCCCCGGACGGCCCCTGATCAGGAACCGCTTCCGGCGGACGGGCCCTGCTGCCCCGGCCGGTGCTCGCCGGGTCTGCGGTCCGCCGGTCTGCGGGGCGGGATCGGCGTCGACGCGAAGGCGCGCGGCCCCGTCCACAGGGCGGGCACCGCATCGCAGCGGCGACACATCTCGTAGGCGATCGCCTCGTAGTTGACCCGCCAGCCGTGCAGGTGCGGCCAGGCGTCGGCCACGCTGCGTTCGGCGTGGAAGCCCGCCGCCTCCAGCATCGCGACCGCGGCCTCGAACTCGACGTAGGTGAGACGCAGGGCGGCGTCCGGAGGGGGATCCGGGTCGAAGGGGATGCGCTGGACGCGGGCGATGTCACGCAGGGCGGTGAAGCCGGCCCGCAGCACCAGGCGGGCCTCCGGCGGGGCGGTGCGCGGGGCGAGCGCCAGCTGTATGGCCGCCGCGTCCATCACGGCGACCAGCCCCACCAGCCAGTGCCGGTAGGGCCGGGGCGAGCGGAACGCCATCAGGACCGGATACGTGGAGTGGCTCTCACCGATGTCGGAGGCCAGCCGCTCCCAGGCCCGGTACAGCTGCGGCAGCGCGGTCTCGGTGTCGACCAGCCACTGCCTGGCCAGGATCTCCGGACCCCAGGCGGGCTCGCCGGCCCGGGACTGCAGCAGGGTCACCTCCAGCTCGCGTCGGTTGTAGGCGGCGTAGAGCGTGGGCAGGTAGGCGATCTGAAGGGCGATCAGGACCGGTCCGGTGGCCGCCGCGACGAAGTCGAGCACGGACAGCCGCAGCCGGTCGCCGCTGGCGAAGCCGAGGGTGAGCAGGCTGGAGCCCGCCTCCCGGAAGGAACTGCCCCAGGACAGCCCGGACACGGCGTTCAGCAGCAGCCCGAAGCCGGCCAGGGCTCCGCCGAGCCAGGTGGCGAGCATGCCGATCAGGATCAGCGGAGCGAGCCAGGTCTGCGCGCGGTCGACGGCGTCGTAGCCGCCGCGTATCGCCGCCAGCCGCAGCAGGCGGCGCAGCACCCACCACAGCCGGTACACCAGCGCCGAGTAGAGCCCTCGCGGCACCACCAGGGTCCGCACCACGCTGGAGGCCATGACCGCCAGCAGCAGCCCGCCGGCCACGCCGGAGATCCACGTCATGCGGCCATTGTGGACCGCTCCCGCGCGCGGTGATCGGTTACGGCCGTGGAGGCGGAGGACCGGGTGGCGGGCGGGGTCGGGCAGTGCGGCGAGGACCGCGGACGGTGGGCCTGCCGCCGTACGTCTCGCGGAGGGCCGCCATCAGGGGCGACCTCTCGACCTCGGGAACCTCTGCGCGGTGAGGTGCTCAGTGCGGCCGGGGAACCTCGCCGCCTGGCCATGGCAGACCGGGCCGGGCCTGGGCCGGCAGCCGGGCGGGGCGCGCACGTTCCGTAACCCCCCAGCCGCTCAGGCCGCGGCAGGAAGTCGGCGCCCGCCCCGTCTTTCAATGGGGCGACGGGCACCATCTGCGGCCGCGAAGCCTCGCGTCCCCGGCTACGGCGACCCTGGCCGGCCCTTCCCCGTCAG